>JAGVPR010000339.1 GCA_020052115.1 Candidatus Eiseniibacteriota bacterium | reverse complement strand
GACGAGCGTCCCCCCGGCGCCGAGCGCCTCATCGTCCGCGTGCGCCGCGACAACGAGGAGGCGCCGCTCGGGCGCGTTCATGGCCGTCTCCATGGATTTCCCTCCCATCAACCGCTGACGTGCCGGTCCCTGCGGCAGGCATTCAAGACGACGAGCGTCGCGCATCGAAGCACGAGCCCCGGCAGGACGATGCACATCCCAAGAGCCCGATGATGCCCGTGCTTCCAGTAGTACACGGCCATGGAACGGTGGAAGTGAAAGAGCATACGGAACGTGTGCCGCCGGGTGATCGCGCCCTTGTGATGAACTGTCGTGCCGGCGGGTTCGTAGCCGATGGCCCAACCCCCCTCGTGCGCGCGCCGACACCAATCCATCTCCTCGGCGTACATGAAGAAGCGCTCGTCGAGCAATCCGATGTCGTTCAGAGCGTCGCGCCGCATCATCATGAAGCAACCGTCAATGAGCGGCACCTCCTGTGCGGCGGCGTCGTCCAGGTAGCGTGCGTCGTAGCGCGCGAACAGGCGACTGTGCGGAAAGACCCGGCTGAGGCCCGAGAAGCGAGCAAAGGCGTCCCAGAGACTCGGGAACTCACGCTTGCAGGACGGGTCGAGCCGGCCGTCGGGCCGGAGGACTTTGCACGACGCGGCGGCCGTCCGAGGGTGCTCTCGCAGGTAGCCGACGGTGTGCGCGAGCGCTTCCGCTCCCACGCGAGTGTCCGGATTCAACAGCAGGATGTACGCGCCCCTGGCAGCTCGGATCCCTTGGTTGGAGGCGGTCGCAAAGCCGCGGTTGACACCGTTCTCCAACACTTGGACATCGGGCGCCGAACGTGCCAGCCATTCCAGCGTGCCGTCCGCCGATGCGTTGTCTACCACGATGACCTCGTGCGGAAGCGAGCCGGCCCCTCCGGGGATTGACGCAAGGCACGCCGGCAGGAACTCAGCCGAGTCGTAGGCGACGATGACGACACTGACCTCTGGCGCAATCTCAGGCGGAAGATCGAGGCGAGCGCTCATGATGACGGTCGGACCCGCTTTCGGTGTGTACGCAGGGCTGCGAGTGAGGGCGCGTCGCAGGGCAGAGAGCCGCTTGGCAGCGCCACGGAGAGTCCCCCCATGACGGACGCCGGGGCGGAGCAGTCCGATGGCAAGCGAGGAGCAACGATTCGTGTTGAAATTATACCAGAGAGACGCCGACTATGCGACACCAAAGTAGACTCAATTCGACTTGAACCAACCCGTGTCATGGGAGATGACGCGAGCGACGACAGACCGCCGTTCGACAGGGACTCACACGAGCCGACGCCGGAGCGACCCTCTTGCGCGCCGCCGGGTAGAGAGCGCTCCTCGGCCGCCTGATGCTGTAGAATTCACACGTCATCCGACCTTCTTGAACCCGAAGCCGCATCCGTCCTTTGCACAGGTTTGGAGGAGCTCGACCTTGATCGGCCAAACGCTCGGTCACTATCACATCACCGCCGCGATCGGCGCAGGCGGGATGGGTGAAGTATTCCGGGCGACCGACTCCCGCCTCGGGCGCGAAGTTGCCGTCAAGGTGCTGCCGGAGGACGTGGCAGCCCATCCCGACCGCCTGGCGCGTTTCCAGCGCGAGGCGAAGGCCGTCGCGGCCCTGAACCACCCGAACATCGTGGTATTGCACTCCATCGAAGAGGCGGACGGAGTTCGCTTCATCACGATGGAGCTGGTGGAGGGCCAGAGCCTCGATCGACTCGTGACTCCGGGCGGTCTTCCGCTGGCGCGCGTGCTCGATCTCGCGATCCCGCTGGCCGACGCATTGGCCGCGGCGCACGAACGCGGCGTCGTGCACCGGGACTTGAAACCCGCGAACGTGATGGTGACGCGCGAGGGACGGGTGAAGGTGCTGGATTTCGGCCTGGCGAAGCTGGCGTCCACGGAACCGCCGACCGGACCGCCGCAATCAATGACGATGGAGGCGCCGATCTCGACGGCGGGACAGGTGGTGGGGACGGTGCCGTACATGGCGCCGGAACAGCTGCGCGGCGAGGCCGTGGACGCTCGCACGGACCTCTTTGCTCTGGGGATCATGCTCTACGAGCTGGTCGTGGGACGACGGCCGTTCGCGGGCGCGACAAACGCCGACGTGAGCTCGGCGATCCTGCGCGACCTGCCTGCGCCGGTCCAGAGCCTGCGCGCGGGCTTGCCACCGGATCTCGACCGGATCATCGGGCGTTGCCTTGAGAAGGACATCGAGCGACGGGTCCAGACGGCGAAGGACGTCAGGAACGAGCTGGAATTGGTGCGCCGGGAGGTGGGGTCGAGCGCATCGCCGGCGCCGAGCGCCCGACAGGCGCCCGCCGACACCGTGCAGGAAGTGCCCTCGGTCGCCGTGCTGCCGTTCGCGAACCGCAGCCGAGACGAGGACGACGAGTACTTCGCGGACGGCCTCGCCGATGAACTCCTGAGCGTTCTGGCGAAGATCCGCGGGCTGCGCGTGGCGGCGCGATCGTCCGCCTTCACGTTCAAGGGCAAGGGGGCGACGATCGCCGAAGTCGGCCGCGCCCTCAACGTCGCGACCGTGCTCGAGGGCAGCGTCCGCAAGGCCGGCAACCGGGTGCGCATTTCGGTGCAGCTGGTGAAGGTCTCTGACGGATATCACCTCTGGTCGGAGACATACGATCGGACGCTGGAGGACATCTTCGCGGTGCAGGATGACATCGCGCAGTCGGTGGTGAAGGAGCTGCGCACGACGCTGCTGGGCGAAGAACCGGGTTCGAAGGCGAGCGGCGAGGTGAGGGCGGAGGTCGCGGCGGCCGCGAAAGGCCGCGGCACCGATGCTGAAGCGCACCGGCTCTTCCTGCAGGGACGCTACCTGGTCAACCGACTCGCGCGCCAGGATGTCGCGGAAGGCATCAACCACCTGCGGCGGGCGCTGGAAGTGGATCCTGGGCATGCGCTCGCCTGGGCGGGGCTCTCATGGGCCCACGCCCTCGAGGCAGCGGTGGGATTCGCGCCGGTCCTCGAGGGAAACGCCCGGGCGCGAGATGCGGCCGAGCGGGCACTCAGGCTCGAACCCGATCTGGCCGAGGGACACCTGGCTCTGGGGACGGTCCAGTTATGGCACGACTGGGATTGGAAGAGCGCTGATGCGTCGTTTCGCCGGGCGCTCGAGTTGGCTCCCGGCAATGCCGAAGTGCTGCGCGCGTCCGGCCTCCTCGCGTACAACCTCGGCCGGCTGGACGAGGCCATGGCGCTTTGCCGGAGGGCGATCGAACAGGATCCATTGACCGTTTCCAGCTACACCTACTTCGGGCGTGTCTGCCGGTGGGCGGGGCTGCTCTCCGAGGCGGAGGATGCGTTTCGCAGGGGGATGGAAATCTCGCCCGAGGGAGTCGCCTCCGGCATGCTCCTGGCCTTGACCCTCGACGGCCAGGGCCGGGGCGAAGAAGCGCTCGCCGAAGCGATGAGCGAGAAGGAGGACTGGGCGCGCCTGTGCGCGCTGGCCATCATCCACCACACCGGCGGCCGCCCTGCGGAGTCGGATCGGGCGCTACGGGAGCTCATCGACAGGCGCGCGGGAGACGCGGCCTACCAGATCGCGATGGCGCATGCCGTCCGCGGGGAGTCGGACGCGGCTTTCGAGTGGCTGGATCGGGCCTACTCGCAGCGCGACTCGGGCTTGGCCATCATGAAACCCGAGCCGGTGCTCCGCTCGCTGCACGCCGACCCTCGGTGGGAAGCGTTCCTGCGAAAGATGGGGCTCGCGGACTGAGAAGGGACTGCTGAGCAGATCCCCCGTGCCGTTTCCGAGGAGCACCGAGACCGTGCCTGAGATGAGGTTCGCGACTGCGAGGTCGCGTTTTCCGTCGCCGCTGACGTCCCCCATCGCCACCGGGATGGGGCCCGCCCCGTCGTGAAGTCGCTCCTTGCGCCGAACCCACCACCGCCCGTGCCGAGAATCACAGACACAGTGTTGGAACCGTTGTTCACCACCGCCATGTCGGGCGTCCCGTCGCCGTTCATGTCCCCGATTGCCACCGACCGGGGTTCACCCCGGTCGCGACGTCGACCCTCACGCCGACGGCGAAGCTCTGCGCCAGCGACAGGTCAGGCCGAACAGCCGCGAAAAGGCAGACTCCGACCATGAACAAGACGCGGCGGAATTCCGCTCGCTGCTTGAGCGACGTGCCGGGTACGCGATCGGCACACTCCTCCACGTGGCCCCCTGATGTGACACGATCAGCCGGAGCGAAAGGAGGCCCAGATCCCGGCCGTAGGAGCGAACGACAACAACGCATGATCATCTCCTCTGTGCCTCCGGGGACCCTCGGAGGCCATGGACCCGACGCGACCCGGTCGCACCTCTGAACATCGGATTGACGGGGAACCTGCCTGCCGACACGTGACGCTATTTGGAGATTGCGACCGGCTTTCCTTCCCGGGAGCGGCGAGGACGATTCTATTCACCGGCCCCGTGGTGGCCCGCATCCGCCGCGTTCGGTTAGAATTCGCCGCGGAGGGATGCCATGTTCACTGCCGCGAGCCTGTTGGACCTGCACGAGCGGGGGCAGCGAAGCCTCCGGAGGCTGCTGAAGCACTGCGGGCAGCTCAGCCCTGAGGAGCTCCGCCGCGAACTCGGCGGATTCGGCTATCCGAGCGTGCGCGAGCAGCTCGAGCACACGATCGGCGCCCAGGAGTACTGGATCAGCGTCGTCGAGGGCCGGTACACGGAGGGGGACGGCGAGGTGAACCTCTCGACCGTGGAGGAATTGGAGACCTACCGCAGCCAAGTGGCTCAGACGACCGGCGAGTACCTGCGCAGGGCATCTGAGGCAGAGTTGAACAGCGCCCGCGAGATGTGGACATGGCCGGGGAAGATGCGCATGCTCGTCCCCGCGCATGTCTTCCTGCGAACATTGACGCACATCTACCACCACCAGGGTCAAGTACTGGCGATGTGCCGCCTGCTGGGTCGGCCTGGGCCGGCGGATTTGGACTTCCCGCTGGACTGAGGCGATCGGGCGTCCCGCTCCGCGTCTCCGCTGCGCGCTGCGATCATCGCGAAGTGCGACAGCGAGCTGGAGATCCCCCTGCGGTCGCCGAGCTGACGCTTGGTCCGGAGGCTCTCAGAGATGAGTTCGCGGGCCGGCGCTAGATCCTCCTGCGCCATCTTCACGAGCCCGAGGTTATTGAGCGCCTCCCCGACGCCGCACGCGTCCCCGAGCGCACGGCACGTATGGATGCACTCAATCATGGCGCGGCGCCATGCGGTTCAGAAGTTCGGAGGCAACTGGATCTGCGGCGCGGGCGGCAGCGGCGCGCAGGGGAACGCCAAGCGGACCGCGCGGACCACAGGACAAGACGCTACAGCGCAGCTTCGGGCTGTTTCACTGGGTCTTGTCCGGCTATTCGGACCTACATATCTGTCTGCGGGGATGGGGAGTCTCGCGGCCGGCCCCTGAGAAGCCATGCTCGAAGAGACGCCTATACGCGGATCGGCTCTCGGCGCCGGCGGCGAGCACACTCAGAACCGCAATGTCATCGCCACAAGCACCCGCGTTCCTCCGGGCGCCCCGCCTGCGCTCTTTTTCTGCGTTGGCGCCGGGCCGGCATCGCCGGAGCCGCGCGCCCGATCATCGTTCGCCCGCGCGAAGACGAACTGCTGAACGGCCAAGTCCACGCCCCAACCTGGCGCCGCGTAGGAAGCCCCGGCCGACACCGTCGCGAGTTGCACGCGATTGACTTCGAGTTCATCGCGCTGGAAGTCGGATCGTCCGAAGACAAGAAATGCCGGACGCCAGGAGTCCACGACGAACTGCGGCCGGATGTCGTACCAGCTCACGCCAGCCTTGGCGGCGAACCCCGCGCCCAACCCACGTTCCGCAGCGATGTGCCATCGAGTCCATCGGGCCCGTCCGTCCGCTTCGCAGATTCGGCGATGCCCGAGGAGATCCACCAGGGTCGGTGTGAAAGGCCAGGTTTCGACCTTCGCACGCGCCTTGCCCTCGAGGCTGACGATCTCCGCTTCCGCAAATGCGCGCCACGGGCCCGACGACGCCGGCTGGATAGCGAAGAGATAGGACTCGAGATCGCATCGCGCGTACGACAGTCGCCCGAAGCGTTCACCGCCATAGCTCGCGTTCCCCTCGACGTCCGCCGTCGCCCTCGATCGCCGAACAAGGGCTGTCCCCATCCTCTGGACAGTCCAAGTCAGGCTCATCTGATCGGCCGAAGCGGATCCCCGGGGCGCCAATGCATACTGCTGCGGCGCAGCGGCCTCACCAGCCTCGCGATACCACGCCCGCAGCGCAGACGCCTCCCAGAGCAGGCCCCTTAGAAGGATGACACGCCCGTCGGTCCTGAGAAGATCGGACCGCAAATTGAGCGAAGCCGACCACGCTTGGTCGAAGAATCCGGTGTGGAGGATCTCCGGGTAACGGCGCTGTTCCCAGTGGCACTGCACCGCGACGGGCGCCCGCGGGCGGAATCGCACCCCCGCGCCCAGCGACGAGCGCGCGATGTCCCCGGACCCATTGCCGACGGGGCCGCTCACTTGGACCGTGAGCCCTCGGAGAAGATCCTCGGCGCGTGCGGCCAAATCGAGCTGTGCGCCCGCGCCTCGAACCGCAACGCCCCCCTCGGACCCATTCCATGATCCGCTCCACCGGCGGGCGGAAAGCCGTCCGGCCATGGACCATCGGCGCCCCGCCCATGTCGCCGCGTCCGTTCCAGCCCACGCAACCCCTCCGCCGGACAGGTGCCCCCTATCCCGCGACGCGCGGCGCGAAACGGGTTCGGCTGCGTCCGCCTCGAGGCGCAAAGAACGGCCGGATCCGGTCTCGAACCGCGACCACCACCCTGCCTGGTCGTGAAGCGGCGAAAGGAACGGGTCGCCTCCGAGTGCGGGTGCAGGGCGGCTGCCGGGCTCCAGGAGGCCGATGATCCCCGAACCAGGCGCCCCCGGCGCGGCATCTCCGGGCAGACAGGCCCAGAGAACCGCTATCGCGACAGCCGCGCAGAGCCGGGCCACGGCGGCACACTGTCTGAGTCGTCGGTCCAATCCAACTCCAACTCCTTCTCCCAGCCGTCACCATCAACCCCGAAAACGTTCCACAGTTCGCTCGTCGTCCCGATCTCCGGGAGCAACCCGTGGAACGTGGGATCGGGGAGCGTCCATTCTTCGAAGCTACTCGCGTCCCATGTGATGACTGGAATGAAAACCTCCTCCGTTGCGGTCTCGTAGTCCCACCACACGTGCGCCTCGACCTGCCCCTCGCCTTGTTCGAGCCACCTCTCCTCCACCGACGCGCTCCCGCTGAAATCGCCGGTCCACTGCGGCAGGTTCTGGACCTGTTCCAGCCGCCACTCGAGACAGGCTTCGACGATACCGCGGAACATCTCATCACCCCAGAAGTCGTCATACCGTTCGCCATCGTGGACGTCAATCCGATAGTAGCTGCCGTAGTACCCGGCCGCCGCGACGCTCACGATCGCTGTCGTATCCGCATCACTCCAATGCCAGTCGGACTCCAGCGCCCGCCGTCTCAGTGAGACCGCATACGGCGGCAAGAGGGCCTTCCAGTCGGGAACCGGCGCCGAGAAGAGCGAGCCGAGATCAATCGTCAGAGGCAGGTCGGGTGTCGCCGGATCATCATCCCAATCGTCGGCTCGCGTGTGCCCGCCGGTCAACGCATCGCGAACATCGGGCAAGTGGACGCGCACGGATTCGACATCCGCGCGGGCGAGATCATCGGAGTCGATCTTGATCACGTCGTCGTGCTGTGAGTCGGTCTCGCCGAGCAGCGACGTGATCCCCGAGTCGAGATCGGCGATGGAGTTGAGGATTGCCGTGCGCGCCGCCGCCATCTGAACAGCGCCTCCGGTCCGCAGCGCCAGCCAGCCGCTCCCCTGCTGGAGCGCTTGATGCAGGTGCAGGCTGTCGTAAGCGGCGAAGCCGAGCTCGTAGGACACGGCGATGTGACAGGCCGCAGCCAAGAGCGAACACCCGGCACGAAGCGTCAAGATGTCGGTTCGATCAATCTCGGCGGGATCCTCGTCCTCATCTCCCTGCATTCGCGGCGTCACGGTGAACGTGTACCCCGGATCCGAAGAGACCTGGCCGAGATGCGTCACGGCGAGCAACGCCTTCGGCAGAACGCGATCCTCGATTATCGCCTGCACACGTTCGATCTGGGGATGAACCTGGAGCCGGCCTACCGGAGCCTGTGCGAATGCCGAGGCGAGGACAAGATCGTACGGAAGGCGCATCGCGTCGCTCCCCGATTCGAATCTGATGGGTATCCCGAGCGGCGCCCGGGGCGAGGAATCAACCTCGAAGGGCGTGTGGGAATCGAGGTACTCCTTCCACTCGTCGAAGGCGGCGTTGACCTCAGTGTCCGCGCTCAGGATGAGCAAGCCCGTCACCGCGACTCCGAAGTGGGCATCACGATTGCCGGAATCGAGAGCGAGAGCCTCACTGTAGAGCCTGTGAGGCTCACTGAAGTCCACGTCGCTCGGGCGCTCGGGGTCGTCCGGCTCATTCAGCTCGTCGTACAGAATCTGCTCCAGTGCGGCATTCGCCTGGCGCACTTTCGCTGCGGCGCCGGTGGGGTCCGGCTCGGTTCCGCCGGGATCGTCGGCGCAGGCTGCAAGGAGAAACACCGCCGGCACGGTCATCGCGAGGAGCAGGAACATGAGCGCAAGCCTCGGCTTCATCGGGTCACCTCCGTTCACGAACTCCCGTACTTTGCGAAAGCAAGTAGCACCAGCGCTCCAGGGATCGGAGCCCCGCGCGACCGCGAGGAGGCGGACGCATCACCGGTCGGTCTGCCGGGCGGGGGAGGAGAATCCTCGAGAGCGACGAGGAATCGGTGGTCAGGAGCAGCGCAAGCGGGTCGAGGGTGGTGACGCGCTCGGGAACGAAGACGTCCGGGGCCATGGAACACCTCCCGGTTGAGGCAGATCGCTCGACTCAGGGAGGCGGCTGGGCCGAATCATGCCGCGCGAAGTATAGACGATCTCCTTCTCGCCTGAAAGCGCGGCCGGAGGCATGGCGCAGAGGGCGTCAAGCGACGGCGAAACGCCCGCTATCCGGCGAGGGACTACGGCGGACCCTGGCAGTCGCCGCGGCGGAGCCCCACGCCCGGAGCGAAGAAAGGCGTCGCGGGCCGTTGCCGTAGCAACTCCCACGACGCCTTCCATTCAACAGCCGGTCGCAGACTCTACGCAAAGCGCCGGCAGCGCTACTGAATCTCTCTACGCGCGCTTCCTCAGTCGCCTGCCCGCGGCAGCCACGAGACCGGCGCCGAGGAGAAGGCACGTGGCGGGTTCCGGGACGGGCGCCGTGCCGGCGTAGTTCCCCTGGAACGCGTCAATATCAGGAGAGTTAACGGTCGACGTGTTGACGATCTTGACGTAGGAGACCGTTCCACCGAAGACACCGTTCAGGTCGAACGAGTTGATGCCGTTTCCGTACGCGCCAAGATACGTGAACGCGCTGCCGTCGCTGGAGACGAAGATGTCGGCGAACTCATTCGATGCGGGCTCATTCTCATAGGCATCGTGAATCACGATGTCCACGCCCGCGCCGTCAATGAGCCCGGTGGAAAAGCCGGCCGTGATGTGCCCCAGCAGCGTCGGCGGGTCATACGTGTTCGACAAGAACGCGCCGCCGTCGTCAGGTGCGCCCGTCAGCACGCCGCTCCCGAAGTAGATGACGTTCTGGATATCCGCCATGAAGTCGGAGTAGACCGGGGTGGCCACGGAAACCGCCGGGGCCGTCATCGCGAGCAATCCTACGAGCAATCCTGAACTGACGAACCTGCTCATCACTCTCCTCCTTTGGCCGGCTCTGTGAAGCCTTCGCCCTGCTGCTGCCGGGGACACCACAGAGTGATACATAACGAGGCAAAGCGCTGGACAACTCATGCTCACATGTCACGAGAGCCAGCAGATACTATGCCCCGTGGCGGTCAAAGTCAAGCAGGGAGATTACCGCATCAGACTTGCTTGTACGCTATCGATCGTGCCCGGCATTGCCCAAACTCCAGGGCACTGTGACAAAAGACACAATCTCATCCGGTGATCTTCGACGGCAACAATCCACGCGATCCTCCGCGCGGACTCCGCATCGCAAGGCACGGCTTGAGTCTGCGGGGTCCGCACGTGCGCAGTCCGCACTCCGTGCGCGCAGCGGAGCGACGCAGCCCTATCGCAGGATCGTAACCGGCTGCACCGACGTCATCGAGCCCGCCGTCGCTCGCACGAAGTACGTCCCGCTGGCGAGCCCCGAGCTGTCAAGCCTCATCATGTGCGATCCCGCAGCGAGAACGCCTTCGTGCAGCACCTCCACGAGGCGACCGCCGGCATCGAAGACTGCGACCGTCACAGACTGCTCTCGGTCCACGACCAGCGTGAACCACGCTACGGGGCGCGACGGGTTCGGCGAAGGCGCCGTAAGAACGAGCGCACGCGCGCCGGGAGCCGGCGCCGGCACGGTCCCGACCACGAACGTCCCTTGGGTTCTCGGCCCGCCGTTGAACGCATTGTCGAGTGCGCGGACACTCCACACATAGGCGCCCGGATCGAGGCCGCGGAGAATCCAGCTCGTGTTCCGGCTGACGTTGCCGGGTTCCGGAATCGCCTTCCCGCTCGCTGAAGGTGTCCCGGACGGCGCTACATTCAGCTCGTACGTCAGCGCGCCCTGCGGCGTGCGGTCGTCGGTCGCGGCGTTCCACGAGAGGGCTACGTCGTTTCCAGCCGGCAGCGCGACGAGCGTCGAAGGCGCGCTCGGCGCCGCATTGGGCGAAATGGCATCGTTGCGGAAGAGCTGCGCTCTCGCTTCGATGAGTCCGCCGCCGTTCAAGACGTAATACCCTCCGGCGACGAAGTAGTCGAGGTCGTCGTCACCGTCCACGTCGAACCACGTAAAGGCCCCACCCGCATTCCCCACGATCGGCGCCGGCAACGGCTCGCTCGCGAGAGCGAAGGTCCCCGCGTTGTTGGCGTACACGACCGACCGGCCGAAAATTTCCCCTTCACCGAGCCATTCGCCGCTCACGAGGAGGTCAATGTCGCCGTCGGAGTCGTAGTCCGCCCAGCTCACGGCGGTGAAGTCGAGCCAGGGCTCCTGGGGGCTTTGGAAATCGTGCACGACATCGAACGGGACGTAGCCGGTCTCGCCATCGAAGAAGAGAATCCGCACGACCGTCTCCCCTGTTCCGTCCGGAAGATCGATGTTCCCGGCGTACACGACATCGAGGTCTCCGTCGTTGTCCGCATCGCCCCAGTCCGCCATCCCGTAGCGGATGTGCGCGAGCCCCGTGTCCGCCGACGCGAAAGCGCCGGCGGTGTTTCGAAACGTCTCCACGAAGTTCCCGCCGTACGGCGTCACGTTCGCGAGAAGCAAGTCGAGGTCGCCGTCCCCTTCCATGTCGGCCCAGGCGCTCACAGCGTTGGGCGTCACCGGCAGGCCGGCGGCGGCGTCCGTGAATACCCAATCTCCGCCGGCCCCCGGTCCATCGTTGCGCAAAACCGCCGCCGGCGAGTACTCCCAGCCGGAGACGCTGGACGGGATGAGAAGATCGGGATCGCCGTCTGAATGAACATCAGCCGGCGCGGCGGAGGCGATCCAGAAGTCGGTGGAGGGGCTCGAGTTGAGCGACGTGTCGGGAAGCGCGAACTCGGTGAACCCGAGCTGCGCATACGCGGGATGTGCCGGGAACGCGGACCAAGACAATCCCGCCGCAATGAGCATGGCGGATGGGAACGCAAACCCGGAGGAGCAGCTGACAGTTTCCTTCGAATATCTCATCGGGTTCCCTTTCCGGCTTCGAGAGCCGCCGCAGCGCCGCCGACCAGGCGCGAGGACTCCTGCGCGCAGGATAGAGAATCCGGAGGGGCTCCGTGATACGCCGTGGAAGAAAGAGAAGAAGACGCCTCCTGTGCTCCAACGACAAGACGATGAGAATCGGCTCTACTCAGGCCGGCCACCCGTACTCGCGGAGCTTTCGATAGAGATTGCGCTCGCTGATGCCGAGCAAACGTGCCGCGTTGCCCCTGTGCCCGCCGGTCTGCCTGAGAATCCGCTCGATGTAGTCACGCTCCAGCTGCTCGAGCGTGAGTACCGGTCCTTCAGCTCCCGGAAGCGATCCCCGCTGAACGCCCGTAGGAATCGCCGCCGACAGATGGGACGGCAGGATCTCGGCACCCTCACACACCACCACGGCGGCTTCCATCACGTGCAGCAACTCCCGAACGTTGCCGGGCCAGGCATGACGGCGAAGGACCTCCATCGCCGCCTGCGAGATGCGCTTCTCGAAGCCATACCGCGCATTGAGCCGCGCGAGGCAGTGGTTGGCGAGGAGATCAATGTCGGAGAATCGTTCCCGCAGCGGAGGCAGTTCAAGAGTGATCGTGCTGAGACGGTAGAACAGATCCTCACGGAACAGGCCTTGCCCGACGAGCTTCGATAGATCGCGATTCGTCGCAGCCAGCACGCGGACATCCACGTGGATCTCCACAGTCGCTCCAACATGGCGAAACGACGATGTGTCCAGCACGCGAAGGAGCTTGACCTGCGTGGCCGGACTCACCTCTCCGATCTCATCCAGGAAGATCGTGCCGCCGTGAGCGACCTCGAACAGGCCCGGCTTGGCTCGATCTGCTCCCGTGAAGGCGCCCCGTTCATGGCCGAACAACTCGCTCTGGAGCAGATCCTCCTGAAGGGCGGCGCACTCCACGACGACGAAGGGCCGCCGCATGCGGGGGCTGCGTGCATGCAGGAGCTTCGCCACCATCTCCTTGCCCGAGCCGGTCTCTCCGGTGATCAGCACCGTCGAATCGCTCGGCGCCGCGCGCTCGATCATGTGCAGCAACTTCCGAAACGGCGGGCTCTCCCCGACGAACGACGCGCCGGGATCGAGGGGAACCAGCCCTCGCTCGAGAAGACTGGCGCGCTTGCGCAGCGATTGCCGCTCGCGCGCCCGCTGGAGGCGGATCTCCAGCTCATCCAAGGGACACGGTTTCGCGAGATAGTCGAAAGCGCCCATGCGTATGGACTCGATCGCGGTATCAATGGATCCGTGGCCCGTGAGCATGATCACCTCCGTCCCCGGACTCGCTTCGCGAATCGCCCGGAGCACATCGAGGCCCTTCATGTCGGGCAGCTGGAGATCGAGCAGCACGAGGGGCGGCTCCAGTTTGGCCATGGTCTCCAAAGCGGCCGCGCCGGTGGCGGCGGTGACGACCTCGTATCCCGAACGCGCCAGCTCAGCCGCCAGCACGCGGGCCAGAGTCGCGTCGTCATCCACGAGCAGAAGATCGATCCCCGGTTTCGTCATGCGGTCTCCGTGGAGGTTCTCCCCGATCCCGCGCCGGGAAGCGTCAACTCAAAGCACGAGCCCTTGCCGGGCACGCTGTGAACCGTGATATCGCCACCCCAACGTCGCACGAGGTTCATGGAGAGGAAGAGCCCCAGCCCGGTGCCGCCCTTCCTGAAGCTGCAAAACGGCTCGAAGATCTGCTTCTGCACCTGAGGCGGGATCCCGCAGCCGTCGTCCGTCACGCGAATGCGTACGCTGTCGTCGCCGGCGGCGTCAAGGCGGACATGACCGTTCGGCCCGCATGCCTGGACCGCGTTCAGCGCGAGGTTGAGCAGTACATGCTGCAGATCGGCCTCGTTGAATCGAACATGGAGGCCCTCCGGGGCGTCGCCGACCCCGAACTCCACAGAGGCGGCGCGCGCGGTGGGAGCGATGAGCGCCCCCACCGCGTCCAGCACCGCCCGGGCGTCAACAACCTCGGCCGGAGACGCCCGGCCGCTCGAAAGCTGCAGGAAATGCTGCGTGATGCCTCGGCACCGAAGGAGTTGCTCCCTGGCGATGCGCGCATTCTCGCCCATCCGCCCCTGGTCTTCGGATCCAAGCGCCGCCTCCGATTGCAGGCAGCGGAGTATTCCCTCGACGCAGGCGAGCACGGTCGCCAGCGGAGTGTTCAGCTCGTGCGAAAACCCCGAAGCCAGCATCCCGAGGGATGCCAAGCGGTGCGACTCGGCCAGCTGCGCCTCGGCAGCGCGCCGCTTGGAGATATCCCGCCACACCTCCACGACCTGAAGGACTCGGCCCGAGGCATCCACGATCGGAGAGGTGTGGACCTCCTCGATCGCAACATCTCCGTCCCCGATCTGGCGCTCGCAGATTCTCACCTGCGGCTCTCCCGTGCGCAGGCAGGCAAGGGTCGGACAGTCGGAGGGACCGCACATTCCTGCGGCCATCTGCCCGCAGGAACAGCCGAGGATCTCCGGGCGGCTGCCCCCGGCGCGGCGGAGAAACGCGTCGTTGGCGGCAATGACCTTCCGCTCGGGGTCGAGGACGACGATGGCGTCGTCAATGCTGTTGATGACCGTCTCGAGACGCTCGCGCTCGTCACGGACCTGGCTCAACAACCCGGTCGTCGAATCGGCCATCATGTTGAACTCATGCGCGAGCCAAGAGACGGTATCCGATCCGTCCTCCGGAACTCGACGATCGAGCTCTCCTGCGGCGATGTGGCGCGCCACCGTCTCGAAGCGTTGCAGGCGGCGCATCACCACGATCCGAACAACGCTCCCGATGGCGCCGATCAGGACGAGGATCATCGCGCCGCTCCCCACCCCCATCCAGCGAAGGTCGCGGTTCATGGTGGCGCGAATCCCTGCGGCGTCGAGGTCCACGATCAGTATGCCGTTGATCTTGTTTGCCGGATCGTGACAACTCTGACACCGCTCCCGGTTCCAGATCGGGACGACCGTTCGCAGCAACGTGTGGTCCGCCGTCTCGATGACGCGGCTCGACGCGCGCTCCTGGGGAGGAAACCGGTGGCAGGCTTGGCAGGTCGGCGACTCGATCGAGAGATCGGAGCTCGCCTCCTGGGGCGAACTCGAGAAGCGTGCGTGGCCGTCGCGGTCGAGCAACATCACCGAGACCACGCCGGGCTCGCCGCCGAAGCTGCGGATCATCTTGTCAATGAGACTCCGGTCGTTCTCCATCATCTGGTGCTCCAGGGCGACGCGGATCAGCTCACCCTGAGCCCGAGCGTTGTTCCGGGCCGTCACCAGCAGCGATTGATAGTGCCGGAGCGAGTAGAAGTACGTGCCCAGGCCACAGGCAACCGCCACCGCCAGCGTAATGCCGACGGCAAGACCTGCCTCCATGCTGTTCATCCGAAGTCTCATTCTGGATGAGCCCCCATAGCGCCTGACTCGGGCCACCCTGGGGCCGGACGACCTGACGCTCCGTCAGTCCGTGACATGACGGGCTGGCAGGTCCTGTCTCATTCGGACGTCCTCTCGTAGCCGCTCGGGCTTGCCGCAACGACGGTTAGGGCTTTCCGGCACCGCCCGGCCGAACTGGCCCGTGTCTTGATACATGAGTCATACCGGACCGAGCCAAGAGGAGGTAGCCCAATGTACATGTTCCTGGTGTTGCTCTTCGTAAGCATCCCCGTTCTCGTGCTCGGCGCCCTGGCTCTCCTCAAGCGGGAAACTCCGGAGGGACGAACGCCCGACGTCCCTCTGGAGCACCGCACGATGATGCCCGCGCCGCGGTTCTTCACCGATGAACTGGCCGCCCCGCGACTCACGACGAGACTCCCGCGCGAGGTCCTGCTGAATCAGATCGAGCGCCACGTACGGATGGAAGTCGCTGCCGCGGAATCGTTCCTGGATCTGCCGACGGCGGAGTTGCTCCATGCCGAGTCGGCCTCACCGATCCTCAACTGAGTGGAGCCCGGACCATGCCCAATCCTCAGACGGATCTTCTGAAGGGGCTGCCCGCGGACGAAGAAGCGCGGGTCACGGCCCTCGGCGTCCGGCTCACGGTCCCGGCCGGCCACGTACTCTTCAAACTCGGGGATGTTGCGGACCGGGTCTACCTGGTGGCTCGCGGACGCGTCGCCCTCACCCTGCCCCTGACCGTCGGCGGCGCCGACGAGGACGTCCTTGTGGAGGAGCGGCTGGCCGGCGAGACGCTGGGATGGTCCGGCCTGATCCCGCCCCACCGCTTCACCCTCAAGGCGAAGGCCGTGCCCGAGTGCGATCTCCTTGTTTTCCCGCGCGCGGCGCTCCTCGACCACTTCGCGGTTCATCCGAATGTGGGTTACACTGTGACCCGCAATCTCGCGAGCGTGATCGGTCACCGACTCGAGGTCTTTCAAACCATGTGGCTTCGGGAGATGCAGCGCGTCGTCGAGCACCGTCACTCCTGACCAGGAAACCGGACGATGAAATCGGCCGCACTGACAATGGCTCTAGCGATTGTGAGTGCGATCTTGGCGACCTCCCAGGCGACCCCGGACCCATCTCCGGAGCCCGCCCCGATCGCCGAAGAGCGCCCGGAAGTCCCGCCCCCGCCGTTCTCGGAGGGGATCTTCCCCTGCTCTGATTGCCACGCCGGGATGGAAGTCAACCGCTCGCGCCGCGAACTTGTGGACTTCCACACGGATATCCA
The DNA here is from genome assembly GCA_020052115.1 of Candidatus Eiseniibacteriota bacterium. Classification (GTDB taxonomy): domain Bacteria; phylum Eisenbacteria; class RBG-16-71-46; order JAGVPR01; family JAGVPR01; genus JAGVPR01. The sequence goes on along the minus strand of JAGVPR010000339.1, from coordinate 9,599 downwards.
GCTCAAGCACGACGAGCAGCACCGCTGGTGCCTCGATTGCCACGACGCCGCCGAGCGCGACTCGCTGCACCTTGCCGGCGGAGAGCGCATCCCGTTCGAACGATCTTACCTGCTCTGCGGCCAGTGTCACGGCGAGAAGCTGCGCGACTGGAGGGCCGGCATTCACGGACGCAGAACCGGCCAATGGAACGGGCACAAGCAGTACCTCCTGTGCGCCCATTGCCACAACCCACACCAACCGCGATTCCGGCCTATCGCTCCGAAGCCGCCGCCAGAGGCGCCGCGGAGACCGGGCAAGTAGGGGCAGCCGCATGTCATCGGAAAAGAGCCGATCGGATCAGGTTACCAGGAGGAAGTTCCTTTCCTGGTCGGCGGCGCTCGCGGCGGGATGGGTACTCACATCATGCGGTCCGCGCCGCCTGCGCGAGTTCCCCCGTGCGCGTCTGCAACAGAATCTGAGAGATCTCGAGGCGGAGTACTCGAAGACCTACGGCGCCAAGGTGACCGTCGGCGATGACCCGGCCCAGGCGGGGGTCCTCTTCGGCTATGCACTCGACATCTCCCGCTGCATCGGCTGCAGACGCTGCGTCTATGCCTGCGTCGAGGAGAACAATCAATCACGCGACCCGCAAGTACATTGGATTCGCGTCCTCTCCATGGAGAAGCAGAGCGGGGTTGGCTTCGCTCATGGCGATCCGTACTACGACCCGCCCGAGGTGCCGGAAGAGGGACGCTTCTACATCCCGGTCGCCTGTCAGCAATGCCGCAACGCGCCCTGCACGAAGGTTTGCCCGACAGGAGCCACGTATACGGAGCCGGACGGCATCGTGGTGATCGACTACGACTGGTGCATCGGTTGCCGCTATTGCATGGCCGCCTGCCCCTACGGTGCTCGTCACTTCAACTGGGAGGAGCCGTCCATCCCCCCGGGCGAGCTGAATCCGACGATGCACGTCCTCGGAAACCGTCCGCGCCCGAAGGGCGTGGTCGAAAAGTGCACGTTCTGCATTCAGCGCACCCGCAATGGCCGCTACCCGGCTTGCGTCGAGATCTGCCCTGTCGGGGCGCGCAAGTTCGGCAACCTCCTCGATCCCGAGAGCGAGATCCGCTACATCATCGAGCACAAGCGGGTCCTCGTTCTGAAGGAGGAGCTGAACACGGTACCGAAGTTCTTCTACTTCTATGGAACGTGAGGCGACCGTGCAACGCATCCAACTCTTCTCTCGCTTCTTCACCGGCAGCGTCCGCCTCGCTCTCCGGGGAAATGCGCAGTACTGGAGCTGGTTGGCCCTGCTCGCGGTCCTGATCGTATCGGGAGCGCTTGCATTCGCGCGCCAGCTTCAGATCGGTCTGGGCGTGACGGCCATGCGGGACCAGGTGAGCTGGGGATTCTACATCGGCAACTTCACCTTCCTCGTCGGAGTGGCCGCCGCCGCCGTGGTGCTCGTCATTCCCGCCTACATCTACAACTGGAAACCGATCCGCCAGATCGTCGTCTACGGGGAACTCCTCGCCGTGAGCGCCATCATCATGTGCCTTCTCTTCGTCACGGTGGACATCGGCCGACCCGACCGCTTTTGGCATCTCATCCCGCCCTGGGGCCGGCTGAACTTCCCGAGTTCTCTGCTGGCGTGGGATGTATTCGTATTGAACATCTATTTCCTGCTCAACTTCGGAATCGTGACGCATATCCTGTACCGCGCATTCACCGACCGGCCCTACGCGAAACGGCTGGTCGTGCCGCTCGTGCTGCTCTCGATTCCGATGGCGGTCGGCATTCACACGGTCACCGCTTTCCTCTTCAACGGACTCGCGGCGCGTCCGTACTGGAACTCCTCCATCCTCGCGCCGCAGTTTCTGGCTTCGGCGTTCTGCTCCGGACCCGCGATCCTCCTCTTCGTCCTCCAGATCCTGCGCCGCTTCACGCGCTTCGAGATCCAGGATCAGGCGATCTGGAAGATCGCCGAGCTGATGGCCTACGCCATGTTCCTGAACCTGTTTCTTCACGGCGCGGAGGCGTTCAAGGAGTACTACTCGGACACGGAGCACCTTCTCTACACGCGCTACTGGTACTCGGGCCTTGGGGAACATCGGGCCCTCGTCCCCTACGCGTGGTCCGCCCTCGGGTTGAATCTGCTGGCCTTCGGACTCTTCATCGTCCCCGCGACGCGTCGCAACACTGTTACGCTGAACCTCGGATGCCTCGCCACCTATGCCGGCGTCTACATCGAGAAGGGAATGGGGCTCATCATTCCCGGGCAGACGCCGGACGCTCTCGGGGAGATCTACGAGTACTACCCGACCCTCACCGAGTTGCGGGTAGCCGCCGGCATCTTCGCCGTCGGCTTTCTCGCGTTCACCCTGATGCTGAAGATCGCGGTCCCGATCGCCCTTGGGGAATTTCGACTGGATCGGAAGGCATCCGGGAACGTGCTCGAGCGCCTGGTTGCGCCGCGATTCTCCCCCGCACGGCCCTCAGCGAGCCCCCGGACTCGCTGAGGGAAGACCACGACGGAACCCTGCGAACCGCGCCTTCAAGTCAGCGATATCTCGATTTGATCAGACCCCACGTTCCCGGGGCGACAGCGACCGACGGGTCATCCACCTCGAAGACAATCCACTGGCACTCGCTGATCTGGATGCCGGGGATGGTGAGGTGACAGGTCTGGTTGCCCTGAATATGGAACGAAGTGATGTCCTGCACCATGTCCAGGGGATTCGGGAGATCGCCGCCTTCACGGGAGTTGGCGACGAAGATGTGCAAGGAGGCGCCGCCGGGTAGCGCCAGCACGTTGACCTTGACCGTGTACGGCGCGGACGTCCCTGGGGGCAAGCCCGAGTCGCCCGAGACATCCGCGTGAAGACACAGCTTCGCGGTATTCGACCCGGAGGGGAGGATTTCGGTCTGGTTGATGATCGTCCCTCCGCCGCCCTCCCAGCGATTCTGTTCCGCGTCCCAGACCATCGGAACAATCCCGAATGGATTGTCCTCAGCGAAGCTCCAGCCGTTCGCAGCGGGATCGGGGTAAGCGTGGCCCGGATTCCAGTCGGGCGGGAATCGGTAGGGCGAACCGACGGTGGATTCTGCCGGACGTCTCTTTGCGCCCGCTTCGTGATGGAGGGCCCAGGTCGAATCGCCGCCCGTGAAGATGAGACCGGCTTGTTCAGCAAAGGCTGGGGCGGCGAAAAGGAGGGCGATGAATCCAACGACGAGCAGGGGCCGCGTGACTAGGGAGGTGGCCATGCGGACCTCCTTTCTCTCCCGGACCGTGTCGGATCCGAGGTGCCAAACATCTTACCGCGAGCGATCTCACCTGTAAAGAACATGGTTCTACGCCGTCGTGAACAGGGAGTCCGGCCACGCCCAAGAAGACCCTACATCGAGAGGTTGATCGGCACGATCCACCGGCCCCATGACGGGCGGGCTGTCCGATCGTAGGTGCGGAGGCCCATGCTGCCGAACGGCTCGGGAGCAGCTTGGTCGAAGAGGAAACTCCAGATCGAAAGGGACGGGCTCAACGGGACTGTCCGCGCGAGAAACGTATCCACTGCGGCTGCCTGTTCCCCACCACTGCTCTCCCAGCCCGGCGGGGATGCGGCCGCGTGCCATCCGACCTCGGTGAAGGCGACCTCCCTGGTCGTATGGTGACGAATCGCGGCGTAGTAGTCGCCCGGAATGGAGGCGGGTTCACCGAACACGAGGCCCGGGTACGTCGTGAAGGCGGCGAGATCCGACTTCGGAAACAGCTCGAGCAGGAACCACTCCGCGCGGCTCGTGTCGTTGACGCCGCCGAAAAGCCCCCCGCCCATTCCTTGCATCTTCTCGAGTTGAAAGATCGGGAAGACCTTCGTCCCCGGTGACGCCGCCTTCACGGCATCATAGACCTCGGGGTAGAACTCGACGAAGTCCTCGAAGTCGGCACGGGCCCTTTCGTAGAGGATGTTCACCTCGAGGCCGAGGGCGAAGAAAGGCGGTTTGAAGCTGGCCGCAAAGCCGGCCGCAGTATCCCGGTAGATGGCTCGCGTCGCCGCGTCAAGCGGACGCAACAACTCGCCCGTCGCCTGCCTGAAGAACTGCACGCCGATGACAGGCGTCAAGCCCCTGCTCACGCTCTGGCGCGAAACGGCGCCCGCGGCGCCAAATTCGGCGCCGGCAAGCTCGATCCAGTCACCGTACCACGCCACCACACCGCCCGTTTGCTTCGCGAGGTCCCAGAACTCGAGATAATCGTCCTCGTCGAAACTGCGGGGGGTCAGGGTGATTCCCCGGATGTTCGCGGGGGTCGGCGAGGGCTGCGGCCCCGTCGCCCGGCTCCCGCAGCCGAAGGCGAGCCAGGGAGCGAGCAGGGTCAGCGCGGCCCACAGCACGCGGGAAACGGCGAACTCGCGACTCAATCGCGCGCGCCGGAGATCGTCCAAACGGCCGGGCCCGGTCCACTCGGGGCGCCGCCCGCGGCGAGAATCGTCATCTGGACCATGAGGTGATTGCTCGAATGCCCCGCCGCATCAATGATCCAGAACTCTATGTTGAACCAGCCGCCCTCATCCACGTCGCCGTACTTGAAGAAGATCGTGCTGTTGCCTTCAACGGTCCCGATCATGCCGGCGAGGTCGGGAATCTCAGTGATCGCATGCTCGAACTCACCGGACGTCACTTGACCGTTGATCTCGCCGTTGCCCTTCCAGTGGAATCGGGCGATGTCGGCTTGGCCGTCCCGGAAATGGAAGTTGATTGGGACGGTGCCGTCCGGTCCCGACACGGTGGGCGTGTAGTTGAGGGCCGAGAGCGCGGGGTCTGCACTCTCTTCGGACGGTTCATAGTTCACGGTGACCGACGAGCGGCCGACCTCGCCGCTCACCGGCGTGGCGAATCCCCAGCCGGCCTCACCCACGTAAGCAACGACCTCGAGCCTGTTCTCGCCGGACACCAGCTGAAGACCGCCGGGGATCGAGAACACCGACTTGCCGGATCCATCTCCGCCGACACTCAGCGCCCCCGCCAGGTGAACGCCATTCGCGTAGATCTCCACATGGCCGCCGTCGGCTGTCAAGAACACCGGCTCTTCATGGAGACGGCCTGACACCGAAACAACGCGCTGGGATTCGTCCGTGACCGTATGCCCGTTTTGCGGCGCGTCAATCGTCGGGATGACTTGCGCCCCCACCGGAATGAAGAAGAAGCGTCCGTCCGGCAACGAGCGCCAGATATGCACCCGATAACTCGACGGGCGCCCGATTGCCCATGTGGCCAGACGCGAGACCCGGTGCACCGCCATGCGCTCCTCGGGCTCGAGGCGGTTGTCATAAATGTCGAAAAGGCGGTCATCATCCGAGGCGTGTAGCGGGCCGATGTCGCCCAAGCTGCGCTCGCCGAAGTCCTCGATTCCAGGGCAGGTGTTCAGGATGAACTCGACGTCGTCGTAAGAGAGACGCGCACGAAGCTCCTCGAGCGTGTTCGGAAGCACCGGCTGGAATCCGTCGCGCGACGGATCGTAGAGCCGACCTCCGCCGATATCGAGCATGTCGAGGATGAAAACGCCTGTCTGAATGGAACCGTCCGCGGATTGCCGCGTCCGATCGCGCTTCGCGCCCGCGACCCCCGGCGTCGCCGCAAACGTCCCCAGCGGCTCGCCCGTCGCGGCATCGTTGAACGCCACCAGAAGCTCCGGAGCCGCGCCGAAGTAGGTCACTTCGAGTCCCGCGAGCGGAGTCCCGGAGGAGTCGGCCGCAACGGCCGTGAAGACGGTCTCTCCGGACTCGTTTTCCACGTTCGCGACGCCGTCATCGTTCGTCGAGGCTCCGTAGACTGCTGCGTTCGTGACCGGTTCGGGAGTGTGGGTCTTTTCGCTGTCGCAGGCGCCCACCAAGCAAGCAGTCAGAATGAGCACGATCCGGCTCGCCGATTCCGCGCCGATTCTCGTCCGAACACTCACACGGCACCCCCTTCGATGACACGACACCTGTCTGTCGGGATCGGCAATTGACTCGGGTTCCTTGATTGGAGCCGGACGCGCTGCCGCGGCAGAACTCCGGGACCGCAACAGCCTCCAGAGGGCCGCGGGCGAGCCGCGGAACAGCGACATTCACGCTGTGAATAGAAACGAGTCCGGCGGCAAAGAACTGACCTGCCTTGGTTCATTGTCAATCTTGTCAACACCAATCACACTAACGGGTTGGGAGAATCACTCGATCCGTCCGCGAAGACCCTGCTGGGGCATGCTCCTTGCTAAGCACCGACCAGGGGATGGAGATGCTAACGATGGCCGGCTTTGGCGGGCTTAGAGTCTCGAGAGGATGGCGTGTCTTCCTGCTCACGGGCGCCGCCCTTGCGGCAGCGGGGATCGGCTGCAACGGTGAGCCTCATTCGCCGTCGGATCCGGGCGGCCCGTCGGAACCCGCGATCTGCGGCGGGAAGCCCGAATGCAACGCTCGGAACCAGCGGATCGCGACCATCCGCCCGCTGCAACCCTCCGGCGCGCGCCCCCATTGGTCACCTGACGGGGAGCTGCTGTGCTTCGATCGCAAGAACGCCGACGGATACTACGACGTCTACCTCTGCAATCTCTCAGGTGCCATCGTCAGATCCGTGACGGACGGCAGGCCGGGAATCGGACGCAAGAATAATGGAAACGCAGTCTTCGAGCCGTCCGGCAGGTACGTTATCTTCATCTCGGAGAACGAGGAGCACCTGTTCGACGACATTCCCGAGGTGGGAGATCCCGGCGTGGGCCTCTACAGCGACCTGTGGGCTGCGGACCTCGAGACCGGCACGTTCAATCGCCTGACCTCGTATCCCATCAAGCAAACGCTCACGGATCAACTGCCCTCAATGGCCGCCGTCAATCCAGGCTTCTCGCGCGATGGCGCGCGGCTCATCTGGACAGAGCGATACGACGAGGGCGGACATTTCAACTGGGGACGCTGGCGAATCAAGATCGCCGAGTTCATCGTTGCGGACGGGGTCCCTCGTCTCGCGGATGAGCGCGTGTTCTTCACGCCGGCCACGGGGAATTACGTGACGCTCGTCGGCGAAGCGGAAGATGGTACCTTCCTTCTGGCCGGCAATCTCGACGGGCAACACGAATACGGCATGGACATCTACCGTTGGTCCTCGTCCAGCGGATCGCTCATGAATCTCACGGCGACGCCCGCGTTCTGGGAGGAAGATGTTTCCACTTCGCCTTCAGGCGCAATCGTCTACATGAGCAACATGGATTCGCGGGTCGCCCTCGACTTCCGAAGGAACTGGACGGGCCAGCCGGTCGAGCGGGAGTACTACATGATGAACATGGACGGCGGCGCGAAGGAGCGCCTCACCTTCTTCAACGAACCCGGCGCTCCGGAGCACGCACGAAACCGCACGCTCGTCGCGGCCTCAGACTTCAGCCCAAACGGACAGTATCTCGCGGGCACGATCGGCTTGGATCTCGCCGGCGACGACGCGAGGGCCAATGTTCAACTTGGTGTGGTTCTCATCGAATTCCGGTAGCGACCGAAGGCGCGGGAGAGTCGCTGTGGGATCGAGCGTATCCGCCGGAAGCGCCCTACGAGGGAGGAGCCAGGTGAAGAGAATCGGTTTCTTGGGAACCCTGGGGTTGCTGAGCATCCTCGGGTGTCTTTCGTGCGCGGAGGAGAAACCCTACATTCCACCCATCTTCGTTCTGCCCAACCCTTCGTGCGCCAAGGGCCCGCACACGCGGGTTGATGCACACACGCCCGAAACAGTAGCCGCGGAGTGGGGCGCGCCGATCCGCCTGGGTTCGCCGATCAACACCCCGTGTCCCGAGGACGCGGTGGAGATCTCGCGGGATGGGCGTTTCTTGTACTTCTACTTCACGAAGGACGTCTTCGCGGACCTGCCCCCGTCCGAGCAGTTCTCGCCGCTCAACGCGACGTACCGCGCCGAGCGAACCGGAGAGCCGTGGGATTTCAGCGAAGCGACGCTCTTCGACTTGGGCCAGGGGACCGATCAATCCCTGGACGGCGAACTCAGCTTCGCCCCCGACGGACGGCTCGTCTACTTCCACTCGCTCCGGACTACGAATCTCGGCTACCAGCAGGACCCGCCTGTGGACGACATCCTCGACGTCTACGAGGCGGACATCGTTGATGGGAGCCCGGGGCCCGGGCGCAACCTCGGCGCTCCGGTGAACTCGATCTACCCGGATGGAGAGCATGCGATCCACCCCGATGGCACAACCCTCTATTTCTCCTCGACGAGACCGGGCGGGCTTGGCGGGTCGGACATCTGGATGTCGAGCCGGCAAGGCGCGGCCTGGGTCGAACCTGCAAACCTCGGCAGCCCTGTCAATTCGGCGGCCAACGATTTGCAGCCTGCGTTCACTTCGGACGGCGGTACCGTCTACTTCGCTTCGGACCGGGATCCCTTGATCGGCGGCGCAATCTACCGCTCGACTCGAGCCGGCGATGCCTGGTCCGAGCCGGAGCTGGTAATGAAGGGAATCGTCGGCGAGCCCTCGATCACGGCGGACGGCATGTATCTCTACTTCGTCCACGTGCTCACCGATACCTCCGGGGTCTTCGATGCCGACGTCTGGTACTGCGAACGGAGACCGTGAGGAAGCACCGATGGAAGCGCCGATGACGGCACGGCACGATCGCCGAAGTACGGATCTTGCAAGCGAACAAGACCTACTCGGCGTTGCCGTACACGAGAAACCCCGCCCAGAAGAACGGATGCCGGTAATCCGCTTCTCCTTCGATGAACCTGCGCTGCGCCGCGGCTAGCGCATCCGCCGGATGCTCGCCTTTCCGCAGCGACCGGTGGAAGTTGGTCATCTGTCGAGCCGTTGCCTCGTCCTCCACCGGCCACAATGAAGCGACCACTGTGGGAACGCCCGCAATGAAGAACGACCGGAGAGGATATGAACGCCGGTCAAAAAGTGCGGCAGGGGTCGGTCGAAAAGTGCGGCACCCGCGACAGTGATATCCCTCACGAGGAGGGGTGGTCAACACCTTCCTTTCAGGTTGTCTTCGCTGGTGGACTCAGGGGTTGCTTCTGACGTGTCTTGGCTTCTCGGAGTCGGAAGCTCTCGCCGTTGGCCTCGATGATGTGGACGCGATGGGTGAGCCGGTCGAGCAGGGCGCCCGTGAGGCTCTCCGATCCGAGGATCTCGGTCCATTGTTCGAAGGGCAGGTTGGTGGTGACGATGAGGCTGAGGCGCTCGTAGGCGCGGCTGATGACCTCGAAGAGGAGCTCGGCGCCGATCTTGGTGAAGGGGACGTAACCGAGTTCGTCGAGGACGAGGAGGTGGCAGCGTTCCAGCTGGGCGAAGAGCCGTTGCGAGGAGCGCTCCTCTCGGGTCTCGAGCAGTTGGCGGACCAGTTGGGTGACGGTGAAGAAGCGGACCTTGCGGCCCTGGGCGCAGGCGGCGAAGGCCAGGGCGGTGGCGAGATGGGTTTTGCCGGTGCCGCTGTTGCCGAGGATGAGGACGTTTTCGTGCTCGGCGATGTAGTGGCCGCGCATGAGTTCGCGGACGAGCGCTTCGTTGACGGAGGGCTGGCAGGGGAACTCGAAGGTGTCGAGGGTCTTGACCACCGGCAGCCGGGCCGCCTGGAGGCGGCGGTCGGCGGCACGG
>JAGVPR010000410.1 GCA_020052115.1 Candidatus Eiseniibacteriota bacterium | reverse complement strand
CGGCGGCCACACCGAGCGCGCCCACGAGCGGCGTCATCAGCGCGAACGTCTCGCTGTGCACGAGCGGTCCGTACAGCACGCCGAGCGCGAGCGCCAGGATCGCCGCCCGAAACCCGAAGAGAAGGCGCGCGAGCAGGAACACGCCCGCGAGCGTCGCCATCCCAATAGTCCCCTGGATGGCGAGGGCCGTGCCTCCGCCGGGCTCTCCGATCAGGTACCCGAGCGCCAGGAGGTAAGCGTAGAGCGGTCCCATGAAGTAGGGAGCCCGCGCCAGTAGATCTCCCGCCGCGATCTCGCGCGCCCACTGGTCGTAGACCCGCGCATCCAGGATCGGGATCTGGACGAGAAGCGAGCCGGAGAGAGTGCGGGCGTGCCAGAGACGGAAGAGAGCGGCGAGAAGGAGAAGGCCGATGAACATCCCCCATCCGCGCGGGCCGAGGCGGGAGTCCGGCCCTCGAGACTTCCGGGATTGGCGCGCCTTCGCGGCACCCACCGGCATTTCGGAGGCCTGCCCGGAACGACCCTTCACAGGCATCAGCGCCCCTTAAACCCAATGCCCTGCCGAGGCAGCTGGCAGGGCATTGAGTGGTAGGTAAGTTGTATCAACGAATCTGGGGGCTGCTCCTCTCGCAACAGGTTGATCACGATGAAGCACCCAAGCAACTTCAGGCTAGAACAGGGCTCTGACAGCGTCAAGGACAATTTCGCGCATCTTCTCCGGCGACTCCCCGAGAAGGAGGCCGGCCGCCTTGGCATGCCCACCACCTCCGAAACGAGAGGCCAGCGCGTTGACGTGAATCTCGTCCGAGCTGGACCTGAGGCTGACCTTGCTCCCTCCATCCCGTGTCTCGAGGAAGAAGACGACCACCACCACGCCCCGGATGGTGCGCGGGTAGTCCACGAGCCCTTCGGTCTCCTCCTCGGTCGCCCCACTCTCCGCGAGCGCGGCCTGCGTCACCGTGAAATGCGCGAGCCGGCCGTCGCATTCCAGGCGCAGATCGGTGAGCAGACGTCCGACGAGCCGCATCCGCGCCTCGGAGAAACCCTCGAAGAGGAGCGCGTGCACGCGGTCGGGCCTGACGCCTGCCCGGTGCGCGTCCGCGGCGATCTCGAGACTTCGGGGTGTCGTGTTCGAGAAGCGGAACCGGCCCGTATCGGTGAGCACCGCGACGTAGAGCGCCTCGTGGATCTCCGGCGTGAGCCGCGCCCCCATCCGCTGCAGCAACTCGTGCACGATCTCGCCTGTCGCCGCGGCCTTGTCGTTGATCAGATCCAGGTCCCCGAATCCGCCCTCGAACGGATGATGATCAATGCAGATCCGGGTGGCCGCCGCGCGCTTCAGTGCATCGGCCATGCCGCCGAGGCGGTCCCACTTGCTGATGTCGAGAACGAGGGCGACATCGGTCGCAACCGCGGCCTCTCCGGCCTCGGGCCGCCAAACCTCGATCTCCCGCAGAGGGTCGAGGAAAAGGTAACGCGACGGTACGGGATCGGGGTTGATGATCCGCACCTGCTTCCCTTCGGCCTTCAGGTAACGGGCCATGGCCAGCTCGGCGCCCAGTCCGTCGCCGTCCGCATGGAGGTGCGTCGTGACGACGAAGCGCTGTGCCGCGCGAACGCGTTCGATCACGGCGTCCCATGGCATGAGCCGCATCGCCTACTGCTCCTGGACCAGACCGAAGAACTCCCGGCGCGTCTTGCCCTGCGACTGGAACACACCGAGCATCGAACTCGTCACCGCCTCGGAGTTCTGCTTCTCGACGCCGCGCATCGTCATGCAGAGGTGCTGCGCGCGGATGACGACGCCGACCCCCTGCGGCCTGAGGACCGCCTGGAGCGACTCCGCGATCTGCGCGGTCAGTCGCTCCTGCACCTGGAGGCGGCGCGCGTACGCCTCGACCAACCGCACGATCTTCGACAAGCCGACGATGCGCCCGTCGGGAATGTACGCGACGTGGCACTTGCCGAAGAAGGGAAGCAGATGGTGCTCGCACATGGAGAAGACGTCAATGTTGCGGACGAGGACCATCTCGTCGTACTGCTCGGTGAACATCGCCTTCTCGAGGATCTCGCGAGGGTCCTGACCGTAGCCGTTTGTCATGTACTTCCACGCTTCGGCGGCCCTCACCGGAGTCCTCCGGAGACCCTCGCGCTGCGGGTCTTCTCCCAATCTCTCGAGCAGCCGGCGGATGAGCTCTTCCATGTCCCCTCCAGGATCCCGGCGCGCCCTTGCCGGGTCCTCAGCGGGCCGGAATCGGCCCCGCAATCGGACCCTCCGACGCGACCCGTCATTGTCACGTTCCGGGCGCGGATCTGTCAAACCCCGGGACGAGAAAGAGACCCCGGAGACGCGCCTCGCGGGACTGAGGCAGAGGCCGCCTGCGGCTGGACACTGGCCCTGGGCCCGCGCATAATCGTTGGCAAAGCTCCGCGGAAGCTGCCGCAGACGCGGCTCTTCCGCCGGATCCCGCAGCCAGGGCAGGGTAACCCCAATGGGGTCGCGTAAGGGCGAAGTCCGGATGTCCGCGGTGGCCGGGCAGTTCTATCCCGGCCATCCGGGCAGACTCACGGAAACCGTGGACCGCCTGCTCGGTCAATCACTGCCGCGCGCCCTGGAAGGCGAGATCGTCGGCGTGATCGTGCCGCACGCCGGCTACGAGTACTCCGGGGCCACGGCAGCCGCTGCCTACCGCGCCCTGACGGGCCGCGACTGGCGCCGGATCGTGGTCATCGCCCCGAGCCACCGCGAAGCGTTTCCGTTCGCATCGCTGCTCGACGCGCCGTACGAGACGCCGCTCGGCATCATCCCGCCGGATTCCGATTTCATCCGCCGCCTCCTCGAACTCGATCCGATCTTCCGTCTCTCGGAGGCCGGGCACCGTCAGGAACACGCGCTCGAGGTACAGCTCCCATTCCTACAGTCCATCGCGCCGAGGGCCGCGCTCGTGCCGCTCGTCCTCTCGGACCACTCGCCTCATGCGCTGGAGCGCGTCGGCCGCGCGCTGGCGCAGGCGATCATGGAGAGGCCGGCGATGATCGTCGCGAGCAGCGATCTCTACCACGGGAACGACTACGAGGAGTGCCGGCGCTCCGATCGGATGACGCTCGAGCGGATTCTCGAAGCGAACCCGGAGCGATTCGCCGAAGCGCTCGCGAGAAACGAGGTGCAGGCGTGCGGCAGAGGCCCGATCGGTGCGCTCCTCGTCGCGGCGCGGGCGCTGGGGGCGACCCATGCCGAAGTCCTTGCCGCGACGAACTCGGGCGACGTCACGGGCAACAGGCAAGGCTACGTCGTGGGCTATGCGGCGGTGGTCCTGCTGCGCGAGGGGGGCGCGGGGAGGCCGGCGGCCGCGCTCAGCGAGGAGGACCGGCGAGAGCTTCTGCACCTGG
>JAGVPR010000070.1 GCA_020052115.1 Candidatus Eiseniibacteriota bacterium | reverse complement strand
GGGCCGCAGCCCGTGCTCTGTTTCGTCGCGCTTCAGGCCTACCCGGTTCTCCTCGGCATTCCCGGAAGCCACGGGGGCGCGGAGGTGCAGCAGGTGCTCCTGGCCCGCGCGCTCGTCGAACGCGGCCATCGTGTCAGTCTCGTTTCGTTCGAGCACGGCGGCCCGGCCGACATGACGCGCGACGGCATCCGCGTCGTCTCGGTTCTCAAGTGGTCGTGGGGCTTCCCCGGGACGCGCTTCTTTCCGCGCGTGTGGCAGCTCTGGCGAGCCATGGAGCGCGCCGGCGGCGCCGTCTACCTCTACCAGTGCGCGAGTCCGCTCATCGGCATCGTGGCGGCCTTCTGCCGTACCCGCCGTCGCAAGTTCATCTTCCAGACGGCCAGCGTCAACGACGTGGACGGCGGATATCCGCGCCGCGCGAACCCCCGCGATCGCTGGCTCTACCGGCTGGGGATCCGCTGGGCCGACGGAATCATCGTTCAGGCGGAGGAACACCGCCGGCTCCTCGCCGAGCGATGCGGCCGCGACTCGTTCGTCATCATGAACGGGCATCCGCTTCCTCCGCGGCCGGCCGGTCCCGGTCCCGGGCGCTTCGTGCTCTGGGTGGGCATGGTGCGCGCGGTCAAGGGACCGCGGCGCTTCTTCGAGCTGGCCCGCCTCCTGCCCGACACGCGCTTCGTTCTGGTCGGCGGCAACGACATCGAGCCGGATTACATGGCGAGCGTGGAGCGGGAGGCCGCGACGATTCCGAATGTCGAGCTCCGGGGGTTTCAGCCGCGCTCGAAGGTGCTCGAGATCCTCGGCGAAGCGCTCTGTCTCGTGAACACCTCGGATCACGAGGGCTTCCCGAACACCTTCATCGAGGCATGGTCCGTGGGCGTTCCCGTGATCTCCCTGCGCAACGATCCCGATGGCGTCGTCCGCCGGCGCGGACTCGGCGAGGTCGCGGAGTCGCTGCCCGAGATGGCGGAAGGCATCGTTCGGATGGCGGGCTCGCCGGAACTGCGGGCGCAGCTCTTCGAGAGATGCCGGAGCTATTGCGAGTCCGAGCACGACATCGCGCGGGTGATCGAGAAATACGAAGACGCGTTTCGGGCAGTGACGAATCCCGCGGCCGCGCGCCGGGAGTAATCGGGTCCCCTCAGCCGGGGATCCAGCCGCCGGCGCGAAGGGAGTCGAAGAGCGAGTCTCCGGCCAATCGGTGTCCTTCGCGCGTCCAGTGGGCGTCGTGCCGGAAGTAGAGGCCGGAGGATCCGGCGCCGGCGCTTTCGCGGAAGGTCGTGAGCAGGTCAATGGCGGGCACGCCGAGGGCCTGCGCCGTCTCCGTGATGACGGTGTTCGGGTAGTCCGCGAGCGCCTTCTCCTTCACGCCCGCCTCGCCGATCTGGTGACGCATCGGCACCACCAGGAGAACGAGCGGCACGCCCCGCGTTCGCGCCTCCGCCGCCATCTCCGCGAGGATCTCGCGCGTGCGTCCGGACCCTCTGTTCACTTGCGCGTTGAACATCGCGAACTCCGCGCGCCGCCGGTCGGCGCGCCCGACACCCGGCTGATTCACCAGGTTTCGCAGCATGAGGTAGAGATGGCTGTGGCGCCTCGCCCACGCCTTGAGTCCGCGCTCATCCGCGGCGCTGCCGTTCGGTCCGGGCGGCACCGTGACGAGACGGCCGTCCTCGACGCGATAATCCGCGCCGGCGTTGTCGGCGAAGTCGTTGCCCATGCAGAACTGGAGCACGACGAGATCCGGATCCAGCGACCAGCCGTACTCGCGGAGCCACGCCAGCTCGTGCGCGGTCGAGTAGGCGTTCGTCCCGGCCTTCACCACTTCCCACCGCGCGCCCGGAATCTCCCGGAGCCGCTCCTCGAGCCGGTCCGCGTAGCGCTCGCCCTCCTCGACGCCCCAACCGAAGGTGTAGGAGTCGCCGATCAGAAGCAGCCGCCGCGCGCCCGCCGGCTTCGGGCCGAATTCACGGTCGCGCAGACCGATCGAGTTGAAGCGCACCTCCGTGTCGAAGTCCCGCTGCTTGAGGCGTCCGTGGAAGGAGGGATTCATCGTGAACCCGAGGCGGGGATGCGGGGCATAGAATCCGCGCGGCTGATCGGCGGCCCCGGCAGCCGGGCGCTGCGGCGCCGCGAGCCGGGTGATGATCTCGGCGAAGAAGAGAAGGAGGAAGCTCGAGAGCAGGAGCACGGCGATGTTCCCGACGAGCCTCCGGCCTTGCGGAGATCGTGGTGCCTTTTCCATCATTGAGCCTCGGCCTCCCGGCGTCCGGACGGGCGCTCAGCTCTTCGCAGAATGGCCGAAATGGGCCACTGGAGCGCCCGAAGCGCGCATTTCGGATTGACCGCCCGGAGGCCGAATGATATACTCGACGCGAGTCGGGTGGAGCGCGAAAGATTTCTCACCACAGTCGCGCGAGGCCCGTAGGGAGGATGATCCAAGAGATCTTGCTAACGGGATTGCCTGTCGCGTCTTCATCGCACACCATCAAGGAAGGCTGAGCACGGTTCCCGCGCAGGGCGGGTCTTCGAGCGCGGGGGACCGAAGGCGGCGAGCGGGGAGTACGTGCGTCCCCGGTGGTCCCGGAGCGAGCTCTCGCAGGCAGCACCAGCCGGTGCATGCCGGCGAAGGGGAGCTTTTCCGGGGCGATCCGGGAAGGCTCCCCTTCGCATAGGCACGCGGCTCGGCCATCGAGATGTTGCCGGTCACCGCCGTGTGGAGGCCGGAGCCGTCGGTTCGAAGCCAGACCTCGTCAGACATCAGGGGCCGCCAGCATGGATCTGGTAGAGAGCGCGCAGGTCGGCGCCGGATTGGGCCGCGAATCCCGTTCGGGCGCATCGGCCGGCGGTGCCATGGAGCGAGGTGCCTTGAAGACGCAGGCTGCGGTTATCGCGGACATCAGCCTTATCGTTCCATGGAGCGCGGCGTCCGGGAGCTTCTATTGCCGCTACGGAAAGCGGCTCTTCGACATCTTCGCGAGCGTGATCGGGCTCGTTCTCTCCTTCCCAATCCTCGCGCTCGCCATGGTGCTCATCCGCCTCGACAGCGCCGGGCCGGTCATCTACGCTTCGCGCCGTCTGGGTTGCAGCGGGGTGCCGTTCAGGTTCTACAAGCTGCGATCCATGTATAATGGGGCGCACGAATCGAAGAGGCGGCTCCTGCACCTGAACGAGGTGGACGGACCGGCCTTCAAGCTCGCGAATGATCCGCGCGTGACGCGCGTGGGGCGCTGGCTTCGACGGACCTCCGTTGACGAGCTGCCGCAGCTCTGGAACGTTTTGAAGGGCGACATGAGTCTGGTGGGTCCGCGTCCTCCGATTCCGGAGGAGGTGGAGAAGTACGAGCCCTGGCAGCGGCGTCGTCTCGACGTGAAGCCGGGGATCACGTGTCTCTGGCAGATCAGCGGTCGTAGCAAACTGGGCTTCAACGAATGGATGAGGCTTGATCTCGAGTACATCAAGCATCGCTCCTTCCGACTGGACATCAAGATCCTGCTCCGCACCGTCCCGGCCGTCCTCTCTCAAGAAGGCGCCTACTGAGGGAAGCCGGCGAGGATTATCCGTCTCCTCTTCGGCGGCCCCCTGGGTTTCGAAACCTCCGTGCGCATCGTTCTCCTGATCGGCCGTTATCCGCCTGAGCATCTCGGCGGCGCCGAGCTGCAGGCGGCCTCGCTCGCGCGCCGGCTCGCGGCGCG
>JAGVPR010000076.1 GCA_020052115.1 Candidatus Eiseniibacteriota bacterium | reverse complement strand
GGCTCGGCGCAGTCATCCGCGACGCCCGGCGGGCGGCCCTCGGCCGGCCCCGCGGTGATCCGCGCCATTGATGCCGTCCGCGACCGCACGCGCATCCTCGGTCTCGTCGTGATCTATCTCATCGTCATCGTCTTCTGGATGGTCTTCCACCAGAACGGCTCGACGATGACTTACTGGGCCAACGAGAACACGCGCTGGCAAGTGAGCGGCATCATCTCCAACGCCATCAACCCGGCATGGGTGATCCTCTTGACCTTCCCGCTGGTGGGATTCTGGCGCTGGCTCGACCGGCGGGGACGTGAGCCTTCCACGCCGATGAAGATGTGCTTCGGCATGATGGCGACCGCACTTGCCTTCTTCGTGCTCTTCCTCGCGGCGCGCGCCGGCGAGGCCTCGGTGACCGGCGAGAACATCTACGACTTCCGAGTTTCGCCCTTCTGGCTCCTCGGAGCCTACGGCGTCCTCACGCTGGGCGAGCTGATGCTCTCGCCGATGGGGCTCGCGCTGGTCTCGAAGGTGGCGCCGGTCCGCTACCGGGGCGTCATGATGGGAGGCTGGTTCGTCGCGACGGCCATCGGGAACAAGCTCACGCAGATAGGCCTGCTCTGGGACGACATGGCGCACTCGTCGTTCTGGCTCCTGCTCTCGGGTGCGGCGCTCGTGATGTCGGCCGTGCTTCTTCTGCTGCTCCGCCCGCTCAAGCGGGCGATGCCGGGGGCGTAGGGGGGGCGGGGATTGGGGCGGGCGGCGCGGGCGCGCGGCGGCGGATCTCGACGTTGACGCTGGCTTGGTAGAGGCGTAGCGTTATTCCGCGTGCCCGTTAGGAGCGACATTGTTGATGATCCCTGCGACCAGCCCCCTTCAGTATCGTGCGCCAGCGACTCCGGGGCCCATGGCTCCAGCTTTCCCGCACGAGCCGGTTCCGGAGGCTGCCGGTGAGTTCTGCCTTGTGGATGAGATCCGCACTGCGGCCCGCAAACGGCCTCTTGTCTCGACGGACCTCCGGATCTTGGGCGCAGTGCACTCTCTCTCCCACCAGGGGCTGGACCGGGAACTCGGGGCGGTGGGCGGGCATTATCCGACTAGCCCGCACCGGCGCGCAGGATATCCTGCACGGCGTGATCCGCGCTTGAACTCACTTGGGGCACGATGTAAGCGGCATTCGGCGTGGACGTGCTTCCGGGAGGCCGGCGCTATCAAGCCCGGGGTAGTTGGATATGCTGAACTGGATACTTGTTAGTTAGGCGACAGAGATCTGTCGCTCACAACGAACGGGAGAGGACGAGGGGCACGTATGCGCATTCTCGAACATCTGTTTCTCGTCGGCGAGTTTGCGGAGAGAGCCCGCCTGCTCTCTGGGTTGACGCTCGACCAGGTGACTCTCCGGCCAAAGGGAGCGTCGCATTCCATCTACGACGAGCTTTGGCACCTTGTGGGATACCAGCAGAGCATCATTGCGCCGGGGAGCGTTGCGCCTGGCGACCTGTACCCGACCGCGGCGCCAGAACACGAGGACGAATGGCACCAGTTGGTGCTGGTGTTCCTGACCGGGGCTCGCGCCGCGGCAGACCTGGAAAAGGCGCCGGAGCGACTGGTTGCCGAGGTCCAGCCAGGCGTGACCTTGGCTGACGAGTTGAACTGCGTGGCGGTGCACAACGCCTATCACTTTGGCAAGATCGTTGCCTTGCGCCAACGAATCGGCGCGTGGCCGCCGACAGCGTCCGATGTATCGTGAACCCGCGCACGGTGTCCTGCGCCGCCTAACAACAGCATGCAGCGGACGGCGCTGCGCGCCGCCGCTGATGCTGAGCGTTCGGCGACGAGCGCGCCGTCGATTGACGCCGACGGCCGAGAACGGGAGCTGTCACGTCCATGAGTAAGTGGAGGCACCTCTTCGTCGATGGGGAGTTCATCGACCGCTCTCGCCTGCTTTCGGGACTGACGCTCGCGCAGGCAACGACACGTCCGTCCGGGGCTCCGCACTCAATCTACGACGAACTGTGGCACGCATCCCAATGGCAGTCCGCCGTGGTCCGGCGCGACGAGGCGGCCACAGCGACATGCGAGACGGAGGGCCAGCAATTCCCGTCTGCCACGCCAGAGAGCGAGAACCTCTGGAGCGAACTCGTCGCCGAGTTCCTGGCAGGGGCCGAGCAAGCGGTGGCCTGGGGCCGCTCGACGGAGGAGCTGGCGAAAGAGGTGAGCCCGGGCGTGACATTTGCGGACGTCCTCGAGAGCCTGGCAGTGCACAATGCGTACCACCTCGGGAAGGTCGCCGCGCTGCGTCAAGCGATCGGCGCATGGCCGCCGGGGACGAAGTAGGAACCGATGCATGCCGGTCGTGCACAGATCGCCGAACAAGCTGTTGGAGCGGATCAGTCCCGCTGCGCGGTCCTGCCCGCTCAACAGCGGCGTTAGCGATACGAGGGGCGCTCGGTGAAACGCGTCAAATTGAACGCGGGAGTCGTCTCAACCGTCGCTGCAGCGGTCTCTGCGATCGCTGCAATGGTTGCTGTCCTCCAGACAGCCAGTCTCTCTGGGAAGGAAATGCATGCCTCCCGCGCCGAATTCACGCTGAACGAGTGGACCGTTGAGGATGTCGTGCCGTTTTCGCGCTATCGCCTGACCACGCGCGTCACGAACGTTGGAGGCCATACGGCACGTTCTGTCTCATGGGCGTTCGCCGCATACGAGACCTTGTCGACGTCCGACACGCTGACCATCTGGAAGAACGCAATCATCGACCCGATCCCGTCAGGGGAGGGATTCGATCTGGCCCTGACTGAGGCGGCGCTGGTGCCGACTTCGTGGCCGATCTATGTTCCGATCGCCCTGGGCTATCGAGATGACATCCTCGATGACGATTTCGTTGACTTCTTCGTCCTCAGATTGATATCCGGCGACCAGACATGGTCGGTCTCGCATGCGTCACCCAATGAGATCTCCGGCCACCGGCTTGCATTGCAGAACCGCCTTCGCGGAGAGGTCTTTCTTGCGCGACGAATCGAGTAGCTCAGCGTCTTGCGCTAACTCCATGATGGACCTGGCAGCGTCGGGCGTCACGGGCTTGGCGACAGAGACGGAAGAGAGAAGCGGCGGCCGTCGAAGGCCAAGCCCGCGCCGCCACGCCGCTGCAGGTCATCACGACGTTATGACCACTGCCAGCGTGCTTGACATCGTATGTACGATGTACCTATAATTGCGATATGCAAGAACTCCGCTTCGAGTGGGACCCGGGAAAGAACGAGATCAACAAGCGCAAGCATGGAGTCTCCTTTGAGGAGGCACTGACCGTGTTTGCAGACGAACACGCGCTCTTGATAGCCGACCCGGATCATTCGATTTCGGAGGATCGATTCGTTCTCCTCGGTCTCAGCGCCAGCCTGCGGACGGTGGTCGTGTGCCACTGCTACCGGGAGATGGAAGACATGATCCGCATCATCTCGGCCCGTCGGGCGACCCGGCGAGAGCGCGAGCTTTACAACCAGAGGTGGTCCAAATGAAGAAGGAATACGACTTCTCGAAGGCCAAGCGAAACCCGTACGCCTCCAGACTCAAGCGTTCAGTCACGATCCGGCTCGACAAGCCGACCGTCGAGTACTTCAAGACAATCGCCGCGGAGACCGGCATCCCCTATCAGACGCTCATCAACCTCTACCTCCGGGAGTGTGCTTCCACGAAGAAGAAGTTGTCGATGAACTGGAAACCCGCGGCCTAAGCCACGGGCCATAACTCCGTGATGGACCTGGCAGCGTCGGGCGTCACGGGCTTGGCGAGGAAGACCGATGAGAAGGGCGGCGGGCCTTGCGGGCCAAGCCCGCGCCGCCCTGCCGCTGCAGGTCATCACGACGTTAGGCCGATAGGAAGCAACGGGAGGATCCTCGATGACCGATGCCGAATACCGCGAGTTTCTGTCCTTCCTGTTCGAGCGCTATGTCCGCCCGCGGATCGCACGGGTGCGGCACCGCTACCGCCACCACTTCGAGGACGAATTGTCCTACCACTTGGATCAGGCGGTACGCTCCGCGCAGGTCCTTCGATTCGTCGAGACCTACTGCGACGACGATGGGGATATCTACACAACTTTCACGCTTGAGCGCCTCAAGAGGACAGTGTCCGAAACAAGAAACAGCCTGGAGTTCAGCAATCGCCTCAGTGAGGAGGCCGGCTTCCTTGAAGCTTGCGAATCACATGCCCAGGAGATCGCGGAGGGTCTGGCAACTGCTCATCTTCCTGATGCAGACAGGGACGTGATGAGAGAGATGGGAAGTGTTGCTCCCGAGATCGAACTCCGCACACTCGTGCATCTCGCGAAAAGGACGCTCGAGCGAAGCGCTAGACAGTCGAATGATCTCGGAATCCGGCCCCAACTGAGGCGCGCTGCCGAACGGCTGCAAGAGGCGGACGCCGAGTTCGACAAGCACGTCAAAGCGCAGAAGGAGGAGCCGTCGCCCGAGGGCCCGAAGAAGACGAGGCGATGGTTCAAGGGGCTTGGGCAGATCGGCCAAGGAGCGGCCTTGTCGATCGCGGACGTGGCGCTCGCTATTGGCACGCTGAAACTCCCGGTGTCGCCCGAGACGCAGACATGGGGTGCGATCGCCTCGGTGGCCACGGGGATCGGGACAGTCCTCAACGGTGTCGGCGAGCTTCGCAACGAGTAGGTTTGGCCGGCGCGGCTGATGGCGAACATGCCGCATCATGACTGAAGGGGGAAGAGCAACAATGTCGAGCAAACTGCCATACGTGAATCAGCCCGGGAGCATCCTCAAGATCTTCGAGAAGGTGCGTCATGCCCAGACCCCGGATCGCTTCACGGGCGACTTCCTTGAGACGAAGCTCGGTTTCCGGGGTGGGAACTACCGGCAGTTCATTCCGCTCGCGAAGAAGCTTGGATTCCTGGGGAGCGATGGGAGACCCACGGACGTTTACAAACGATTCCGAAACGCTGGCACCGCCAAGACCGCCATGGCGCAAGCGTTGAGGACTGGATATCACGAGATCTTCGAGCGGAACGAGTACGCGCACAACCTGAGCAAGGACGACTTCAAGGGTCTCGTCGTCGAAATCACCGGTCTCGAGTCGAAGAGCCGAGTCGTGCAGCTCATCTGCCAGACGTTTGACGCCCTCAAGAAGCTCGCAGATTTCGAAGGCGCACCTGCTATCGAAAAAGAGGATGACCGACCTGCGGAACAGCCGCAGAAACTTGTCACCGACGGAGAAGGTACCCTCCGCCGCGACTTTGACCTGAATCTCTCTTACACCATCAACCTTGTGCTCCCAAAGACCGACGACCCCGCAGTATTCAGCGCGATCTTCAAGTGTCTGCGCGACTACTTGCTGAGGAAATGAGATGGAGTCCGAGGAAAGAATGCGGCTTTTCGGTTTGTCGCACCTCGCCGTCGAGCGGGAACTCGACAAGGTCGAGGCGGCACTTGAGATTGATCTTCAGCGCTCGGAGCACGACGAGAAGGAGGAGGAGTACTACCCGCAATTCGGTCAGGTACTGCGACGAGAAGCGGCTGACATGGGCCGGCACTACGAACTGTTCTATTGCCTCGAGAAGAGCATCCGCACGCTGATCGCCGAGACATTGAAAGCCCAACACGGCGAGAACTGGTGGACGACTCGCGTCCCACAGGCGGTTCAGGACAACGCGAAAGCCAACATACAACGGGAGATCGATTCCGGGGTCACGCTGCGCTCAGAGGATGAGATCGACTTCACTACATTCGGCGAGCTTGGCGAGATTGTCCGGAACAACTGGGAGAGTTTCGACGCGATCTTCTCCAGTCAGAAGGCATTTACGAAGATCATGACGAGCCTCAACATGCTGAGAGGGCCGATCGCTCACTGCAGTCCTCTCGCGGAGGACGAGGTTGTGCGACTGCGGCTTACCGTGAAGGATTGGTTTCGTCTAATGGAGTAGGACGGCCTAACAACAGCATGCAGCGGACGGCGCTACGCGCCGCTGCTGATGCTGAGCGTTAGCTGCCTTGGTGTTGTCTTCGGCCGTTGCCTAGGTTGACTCGGCGGGAGGAACATGAGGAAAGGTACACCGATCCCCGACGCCCTCAGGGCCTTCGCCGCCAGCGTGACCGCGAAGATGACCCAGGTCACGAGCGGGGAGCCCGAGGACCAGCTCCGGGGCCCCTTCGAGGGTTTCGTCGCGGGCGCCGCCACCGCGCTGGGCTCGGAGGTCGTCTGCACCGGAGAGACCCCCTTGTCGGACCGCCTCGGACGGCCCGACTACGCCGTCCACCTCACCAAACTCCTCGCGGGCTACGTCGAGTTGAAGGCCCCCGGGGTCGGCGCCACCGCGAGCCGGTTCAAGGGTCACAACAAGGACCAGTTCCGGCGGTTCTCCGCGATCCCAAACATCCTGTACACCGACGGCAACGAGTGGGCGCTGTACCGCAGCGGCAAGCTCGTGGGGAAGGTCGTTCGGCTCCCCGGCGACGTTGCCGCCGATGGCGCGAGCGCGGCCGACGATCGAAGTGCCGAGGCGATCGAGGGACTGCTCCGAGACTTCCTCGCCTGGAAGCCTGTCTTGCCGACCGACCGCAAGGGCAAGATCGACCTCAAGGGCCTCGCGGCCCTCCTCGCCCCGTTGTGCCGAATGCTGCGCGAGGACGTGACCGACGCGCTGAGGGACCCGAGTTCTCCGCTGATCCAGCTTGCGAAGGACTGGCGACAGCTCCTGTTCCCCGACGCATCAGACGAGCAGTTCGCCGACGCCTACGCACAGACCGTCGCCTTCGCCCTTCTGCTCGGGCGAAGCGAGGGTGCCGACCCGCTCACGCTGGACAGCGCGGAGACCGCCCTCGCCGCACAGCACAACCTTCTCTCGCGTGCGCTCCAGGTCCTGACTGATCCCGGCGCGCGCGCGGAGATGACCGCCTCGCTCGACCTTCTGCTGCGCGTCATCGCGGAGGTCCCTCCCGCCATCTTCGTCGGCCCAAAGGACCCGTGGCTCTATTTCTATGAGGACTTCCTCGCAGCCTACGACCCCAAGCTGCGCAAGGATGTCGGGGCGTACTACACGCCGGTCGAGGTGGTTCACTGCCAGGTGCGCCTGATCGACGACCTCCTCGTCAACCGCCTGAACAGGCCTCTGGGGTTCGCCGACCCGGGTGTGGTGACGCTCGACCCGGCCGTCGGTACGGGCACCTACCTCCTTGGCGTGATCGAGCACGCGCTGAACCGCGTCGAGGAGGAGCAGGGCGAGGGGGCCGTCGCGGGCCGAGCTGCGACCCTGGCCAAGAACCTCTATGGCTTCGAGCTCATGGTCGGCCCGTACGCAGTCGCCGAACTGCGGGTCAGCCGAGCCCTCCGAGATCGAGGTGCATCCCTCCCAGCCGATGGAACCCACGTCTACCTGACGGACACGCTCGAAAGTCCGCACGCCAAGCCTCCGCAGCTCCCGTTGTTCCTCAAACCGATCGCGGAGCAGCACGCCAAGGCGCTGAAAGTCAAGAGTGACGTTCCCGTGATCGTCTGCCTGGGAAATCCTCCATACGACCGGCACGAGGCCGCCACGGGCGAGAACAAAAGCCGGACCGGAGGATGGGTCCGCTGGGGCGACAGCGAAAAAGGCTCCGACGCGATCTTTCGAGCCTTCCTCGGCCCTGCTACCGAGTCCGGGCACGGCGTTCACGTCAAGAACCTCTACAACCTCTACGTCTACTTCTGGCGATGGGCGTTGTGGAAGGTGTTGGAGCACACGAGCGCATCCGGGCCGGGCGTCGTCAGTTTCATCAGCGCTTCGAGCTACATCGACGGGGATGCGTTCTGCGGCATGCGAGAGCACATGCGCAGACAGTGCGATGAGGTCTGGGTCCTCGACCTCGGCGGAGAAGGACGCGGCACCCGCAGGAGCGAGAACGTCTTCGCCATCCAGACGCCCGTGGCGATCGCCGTCGCGGTTCGCACGAAGAAGGGGAACGCGGAGAAACCCGCCAAAGTCCACTACGCGCGAATCGAGGGCACCAGGAAGGAGAAGTTGGCGGACCTCGACCGCTTGCTCGACCTCACTTCGATTCAGTGGCAAGTCTGCCCGGACGGCTGGCAGGCTCCCTTCCGTCCGGCGGGGAAGGGTGACTACTTCGGCTGGCCACTACTGACCGATTTCATGCCGTGGCAGCACTCGGGCGCGCAAGCCAAACGGACCTGGCCGATCGGACCCGACCCCGACACCTTGACGTCCCGATGGCGTGGCTTGCTCCACGCGCCCAACAGGGCGGAAGCGTTCAAGGAGACACGAGATCGGAAGGTGGACCACAGCTACCCCTCCCTCGTCGAAGGCAATAGTCGAGAGAAGCCGCTCGCCGGTCTCGTGAGAGAGAGCCCGCCTCCGGATGTCAGCCGGTACGCCTACCGGTCTTTCGACCGCCAGTGGATCCTGGCCGACAACCGCGTCGCGGACTACCTACGTCCGGACCTGTGGCGCGCACACAGTGACCGGCAGGTCTACTTGACCAGTCTGCTTTCTCATCCACTCGGCACCGGGCCGGCCGCCACCGCAGCAGCATTCGTACCCGACCTTCATCACTTCAAAGGCTCGTTCGGGGCTAAGGAGGTCATCCCGCTGTTCAGGGACAGCGCGGCAGTCGAGCCCAATCTCGCACCTGGACTTCTCGACTTGCTGGGCGGGCTTTTTCGTCGAGAAGTTACGCCAGAAGACTTCGCCGCCTACATCTACGGGGTGATCGCGCAGCCGTCGTTCACTGATCGCTACTCGACCGAGCTGGAGTCACGGGACCTGCGCGTGCCGGTCACGAAGGACGCCGACCTGTTCGAGAAGGTTCGAGCCCTTGGCGCGCGACTGCTCTGGATGCACACCTATGGCGAACGATTCGTACCCAAGGGACAACAACGTTGCCGTGTTCCTCGCGGTTCCGCGCGATGCACCAAGGCGGTCCCCGACCGGCCGGACAACTACCCCGAGGACTTCGAATACGTCGAAGAGTCGCGCACCCTTCGAGTCGGCGAGGGCAAGTTCGCCCCGGTGTCGCCCGAGGTTTACGACTTCGAGGTGTCTGGCCTCAGGGTCGTTCAGTCTTGGCTCAAGTACCGGATGAAGAAGGGCGCAGGGAAGAAGTCCTCACCGCTGGACGACATTCGGCCCGAACGCTGGACGAGCCAGTTCACGACGGAACTGCTCGAGATGCTCTGGGTCTTGGAGGCGACCGTGGCGGGCTATCCGGAGCAGGCATCGCTCCTCGCCGCGGTAGTTCAGGGCGAGTGCTTCCTCGCCGACGAGTTGCCGCAGGTGCCGGAGTCCATGAGAAGGCCACCTAGTGCTGACACAGCGGAACGAGGCCTCTTTGACTGATCGGGCGGCAGCTAACAACAGCATGCAGCGGACGGCGCTACGCGCCGCTGCTGATGCTGAGCGTTAGCAAGGAGGTGTGAGGTGCGGCTCACGATCGTCGCCGCAGTGGTGCTTGCTGTGGCGTCGGGTGTCGCGGGGATCCCCGTGCCCGCTGGCGGTGGCATTGTTGTGGGGCCGTGGAACGCGGCGCCCGTGCTGCACGCGATAACCTCGGCGAAGGTCGTCGATTCCTTCCTCCTGGCCGGATTAGGCATGGTCGACTCCGATGCGATCACCAACGTGGGGGGATACCGGGTACTGACCGCCGCTGGCGCGCTTGACTCCTTCCTTGTCGCGGCGCTCGCTCGCACGATTCAACAGGCAAGTCGCGACACGTGCGGCCTTCCGACGGAGTGCGTCTTCGAGCCGGGCTATGCCTTTCGTGTCCACGACGCGAGTCCCCCTCTTGACATCCTGATCTCGTCCGATTGCGAGGCGTGGGTATTTCAGCGGGCTATGGAGCCGATTGCGGGCTATAGCCCCTGGGCTCGATGCGTTCGGGACTCTCTCCATGCGCTCGTTGCGCGGGCGTTCCCGGACTCAGCGGGCTCCCGTTGACTATTGCCAACTCCGTGATAGACCTGCCAGCGTCGGGCGTGACGGGCTTGGCCTATAGAACCGAGAGAAGGAGCGGCGGCCGTCGCGGGCCAAGCCCGCGCCGCCTCGCCGCTGCAGGTCATCACGACGTTGGATGGCCATCGAGGCAGACGCGATGAAATCTGGCTTGCTTCCGGCACTCGTATCCACGGCGCAGTTCGCGCTGGCGAGCCTAGTCCCTTCCCCTACGTGCGCTGAGATCACTCTCATCCCGGGGGTCTTGGAGCGCCTGGCAAACGGGTGCACGCTCCTCTCGACACTTTACCAGGGCTCCTTTCTTCTCGAGAACTACGGCACATTCGTGGCTGGCGACTCGGTCGCCGTCACGACCGCCTTCATCGATGTTCATAGCTGCAACGGCCAAGCCTATACGCGTCTAGCCTCAAACTCCATCGCGTCCTACCGCGACTTCGACCTAGGCTGCGGGCTCCTCTCTGTCGATCCCGAGTATGACTGCCCCTTCCTCAGCTCAGCGAAATATGGCCTGATCGGTTTCGCATGGCACGGCGGCTTTGCTTCCGGAGATTCCGTCAGCGTCAGTGGCGATTTCAGCATGGACTGCACTGCAATCACGCCGTGCGCTGCTCCGCTATGCCTGCAAAGGAACACCATCGCAAGCTGCCAGACTCCTGTGCGCCCACTCACGTGGGGCTTGATGAAGGCTCGATTCCGATGACAGCCTGTCCACGGACTCAGGTTCCATCCAACTCCTATGAGGCCCACGCTGGTCAAGGGCAATAATCTCCCGACTCCGGCCGTTGGATTGCCAGTTCGCGGCGGTGCACCTTGAACGCCGACTCGTTTCCCGGCTTGGTTTCCGGAACAGGTACAGGGCGGTGCCCTGCACCAAACACCTATCGAGGTTCGCGGCTCGACGGAGAGCCTGCGGAGCTTTCGCCCCGCGACCTAGAAACTCGTCTGTTCCCTCGTGCCGGCCGATCAATCGCTTGGCTGAGCGCCGACGGCGCCCTCCAGTTATCCCCAGGCTCGGGTGATGGGCAGGACACGGACCTCAGCGTTCGGGAGCATCGTTCTGTCTTTGGGAGCGGGACGGCCGTCCAATCAGCTGCGAAGGTTGCCCGGAGTTCGGCCGAGTACCGTGTCGCGTGGTCGGCGCCACAGGCGTTCTTGCTGTCACTCGGTACCACAGCGGCTCATTCCGTATGGCTCCAGTTAGACGTTCAGCTCGACCGTCCCCTCCCCTCAGGCCGCGAGGAACTTCTCCATGTCAAATGCCTTCTCTCGGAGGAGCATGTAGTAGACGGCACGGCCGAGCTTGTGAGCGAGGATCGAGAGGGCCTTGGCCTTCCCGTGCTTTCTCTCGAGGCGCCTCTTGTAGGTCAGGCCTGCGGGGTTGGCTCGCAGGAACAGAACGGCGGCTTCGGAGAAGGCCCACTTCAGATGGACGTTGCCGATCTTGCGGCCCGAGCTTCCCAGGCGTTTGCCGGCCGACTCCTTGGCGCACTTCACGAGCCGGGCGTAGGAGACGAAGTCCTGGACCGAGGGGAAGCGGTGGATGTCGTGGATCTCGTAAAGGATCACCAGAGAGAGGACCTTGCCGATCCCGTGAGCGGTGCGCAGCAGGTGGACGGCCTGGGGATCATGCTGCTTGGCGCTGCGCAGGATGAAGGCTTCCAGGTTCCAGATCAACCGGTCGAAGTGTTCGATCAGCTCCAGGTCGACCTCGATGCTTCGGCGGTGCGGACGGCGGGATCGGCGAACTGCTCGGCAACACCCTCGCGATGGATCTTGCAGGCGATCTTTCGACCGAACTCGGGCAGGTTGCACTGGCTGTTGGTGTTCTGGATGTGGGCGAGGAGATCGGCCCTCTTGCGGACCAGGTAGGTGCGCCGGCGCAGCAGATCGCGCGTGGCGCGCATCTCGGCGGGGTAGACGTAGGCCTGAGGGATCATGCCGCTTCGCAGCAGGCCGGCGATCTTGCGGGAGTCGATCTTGTCGTTCTTGGCCTTCCCTCCATGGATGGCCTTCATGTAGAGTGCGTGCCCGAGAACGAAGGGGATGTTCTCGCGGCGGCACAGATCGGCCAGCCAGTACCACGTGAAGATGCACTCGACGGCGACGACGACGTCCTCTCTGTAGGGCGCGATCGCATCGAGGAACGACTGAGGATCCGCGGGCAGGTTGCGATGAAGCCGCGTCTCACCGCACTGATCGAGAACGCAGAGGTACATGGATCGGGCGTGGAGATCGACGCCGCAGTAGAACCGGTGCTGCCTGCCGTAGAAGTTCATGAGGCCTCCTCCTTTCGGGCGGGTTCCGACGAACGCCACCTTACCGGGTGGACATGCTCGGGGCGGGGGCCTCAATGAGAATCAGCTGCATGCAGCGGACGGTGCCTGCGCGCCGCCGCTGATGCCGAGCGTTAGCCAGCAGAGAGACGTGCAGCACATCATCAGACCTGCGGGGTGCGCCCGCCTCCGGGCGCGTCTCGCCGAGCGAAAGGCAGGCAACCATGCGCCGGGTCGTATCGAGAAACTCCGCCGCCGCGGCGGCGGGAATCATACTGTCGTTCGTTGTCGGGTTCCTGTACCTCGGGGTCACGGACGTCGTCGCCGGAGTGCCGCCGGAGAGCAAGGCCTGCGTGGATTGCCACGCCAAGAGCTCAGCGGCGCTGGTGATGGAGTGGGAGCACTCGCGCCACTCCTCCGCCGGTGTGGGCTGCGCAGATTGCCACGGGGCCAAGGAGGGGGAGTCGGACGCTTGGAAGCACCGGGACACCTGGGTTTCCACCCTTGTGACGCCGAAGGACTGCGCCGGCTGCCACGCCGATGAGGCGGCCCAGTTCACGTCGAGCCACCACGCCAAGGCGGGGGAGATCCTGGCCAGCCTCGACAACGTGCTCGCCGAGAAGGTCTGCGGCATCCCGGGCAACAACGCCGACGCGGTGAACGGCTGCTGGCAGTGCCACGGCTCGATCGTGCGCTTCGCCCGCGACGACAAGGGCGCCGTGCGGCGGACCGGCCCCGAAGCCAAGCCGGTGCTCGACCCCGAGACCTGGCCCAACTCGGGGATGGGGCGTCTCAACCCGGACGGCTCGAAGGGCTCGTGCCACGCCTGCCATTCTCGGCACGACTTCAACGCCAAGCTGGCCCGCGCCCCGGAGAACTGCGGCAAGTGCCACATGGGCCCGGATCACCCGCAGATCGAGATCTACAACGAGTCCAAGCACGGGATCGCCTTCCAGGCCAACCGCGAGCGCATGGCACTCGACAAGGAAGGGGACTGGATCCTGGGGCGCGACTACTCGGCGGCGCCGACCTGCGCGACCTGCCACATGGGCAGCCACGTATCCGCCGATGGGGTCGTGACGGCGAACAACCACGACGTCGGCGAGCGGATCTCGTGGACGCTACGCCCGATCGTCTCCTCGCGGCTCAACCTCGTCGTCTTTGAGGACGGCTTCAAGGAGGACTACCCCGAGACGCGCCCGCTCCCCAAGGTCGGCGAGACCGTGAAGACGGTCGAGAAGTTCGTCGCCGACGGCCAGATGAAGAGCCGCGAGGTCCCGCGCAAGGTGGCGCGCATCCGCACCTGGGAGGAGCGGCGGCGCGACATGAAAGGCGTCTGCGCCAGCTGCCACGCCACGACCCACGTGGACAACTTCTACGAGCAGTTCGACGACCTGGTCGGACTCTACAACGACAAGTTCGCCAAGCCCTCGAAGGCGGTCATGGACCAGCTCGAGAAGGACGGCATCCTGAACCCGCGCTCGCCGTTCGGCGAGGAGCTGCAGTGGGTCTTCTACGAGCTGTGGCACCACGAGGGCCGGCGGGCGCGCCACGGCGCATCGATGATGGGGCCGGACTACACGCACTGGCACGGGATGTACGAGGTGGCGAAGCACTACTACACCAAGTTCCTGCCGGGTGTGGTCGAGGTCGCGGAGAAGCACTCGCCGGAGATGGGCGAGAAGTACCGTAAGATCGTCGACGAGACGCTGGAGCGCGAGGAGCATCTCTGGAAGAAGGGTCTGACACCGCAGGAGCTTGACGAGCTGCGCAAGACCTATCAGCAGCGGTACCTGGAGAAGCACTAGGGGCTCGGAAGGGCCTCGATGCGGGTGATCTCGAGCAGGCTGTCTCCGTGCGCCGCGGTCGTGACTCGAGCCAGACCCTGTTGGTGGACGGAGTCGAGATCCGGTTGCAGCAAAGCTGGCATCCAGGGCTTGTACGCGCGGTTGTGGACAAGAAGGGCAACCCGCCACGTCACTATTAGGATGGTGGCGTGGCTGGGGGTGGCTAACAACAGCATGCAGCGGACGGCGCTCCGCGCTGCCGCTGATGCTGGGCGTCAGATCACGCAGAATCGCGGCATACATGTGGGGACGTGGGAATGCCCATCCCTGACTCGCAGCGGGCGAGAATCTGCGCCCTCTTGACGCGCTACTGCGACCGCCGCGTTCCTCCCGAGGCGCGGAACAAGATCCGTGTCGGGTTTGAGATTCAGGGCAATGCGATAAGCCTGTTCGAGCAACGTCCCGACTTTCACGATCGCCACGTGTGGTTCGCCAGGACGTTGCTCGATTCCGGTACAGCCCTTCCGCGGACAAGTGGACGCTCTTCTGTCAGTACCCTGACCTGAAGTGGCACACGTATGAGTTCATGGGACCGAGGAAGCGCTTCGACGCCGTTCTCGCCGAAGTGGATGACGACTCGACCGGGATATTCTGGGGCTGATGCCCCGGGATCTATCGGCCGGCATTGCCTGTAGACCGGGGATCTACCTCAAGACGACGCCGAGCGTCGAGTTGGTCTACTACGTTGGGGAGGTCGCCGTCCAAATGCACCGTCTCGTAGACCCGGGTAAATCCCTTGACGGGGGATTATCTTCCTAATAGAGTACGGGAATGAAACGAAACATCGGGCGGCTCGAGGCTCAATTCCTGGCGTACACGCAGATGCGCGGCTGGACCACCGTGCGCACCGGCGATTTGCGCAAGCCGGTGCGCCTCAGCGCCGATCAGGAGCGCAAGCTCTTCAGTCGCCTAGCGCGCGCAGGGATGATCGCACGCGTTTGGCGCGGGCTTTACCTCGTGCCGCCGCACCTGCCCCTGGGCGGCAAGTGGAGTCCCGACGAGGGTCTCGCCCTGGCGACGTTGATGGCTGCCCGTGGCGGGCGCTATCAGATCTGCGGACTCAACACGTTCAACCGGTACGGCTTCGACGAGCAGATGCCGAACCGCACTTACGTCTACAACAACCGGCTTTACGGCGACCGGAGCATCGGCTCGGTGCAACTGACCCTCATCAAGGTCGCCGACGCCCGCCTTGGAGCGATTGAGGAGGCCGCCGGTACGGAAGGCGGCCCGCCGGCGATCTACTCCTCGCGCGCCCGGTCCCTGGTTGACGCCGTCTACGATTGGTCCCGCTTCGGGAGCCTCCCGCAGGGATACCGCTGGATCCGGAGCGAACTCGAGGCGAAGCGCGTCAAGGCGGCCGACCTCGTCGAGCTCACGCTGCGCTACGGCGACATTGGGACGATCCGCAGGATCGGGGCACTGCTCGAGCGCGAAGGCATCGCTGAGACGTTGCTCCGCAAGCTCGACCGAGCGCTTCCCGCGACCAGCAGCCCGATTCCCTGGATTCCGCGCCGCGCCAAGCGTGGCCCCGTCGAGCGCCGCTGGGGTGTGGTCTGGAACGGCGAGGCCTGAGCATGCCGATCCGTTGGCACGAAGAGGCGCCGGAGGAGCTTCGCGAGGCGATCCGCTTCACCGGCGAGGAAACGGGGTTCGCTCCCCGCCTGATCGAGAAGGACTACTTCTGCAGCGTGATCCTCCAGGCGCTCGCGGAGTTCGACACGCCGCTCATCTTCAAGGGTGGCACCTGCCTGGCCAAGATCCACTCGGGCTTCTTCCGGCTGAGCGAGGATCTCGACTTCAGCATTCCGACCGCGCCGGACACGACGCGGGGGGAACGCAGTCGCGCCATCGCTCCGGTCAAGAAGGCCATCGCCGCGCTGCCGACCAGGATCCCAGGGCTCGAGGCGCTGACCCCATTCGAAGGCCACAACGCATCAACCCAGTACAACGCAACCCTGGGCTATCAATCGCTCCTGGAGCCGAGAACGGAGACGATCGCGATCGAGATCGGCCTCCGGGAACCCACCTTGAGCCCGCCCGAGCCGGGGCAAGTACACACGGCGGTGCTCCACTGGTCGCGAGGCGACGCCCTCCTCGAGACCTTTCCGGTGCGTTGTCTGTCCTACGCCGAGGCGATGGCCGAGAAACTCTGCGCCGCCCTCTCGCGACTGGAGGCAGCGATCCGCGACTTCTTCGACATAGACCACGCTGTGCGCGTCGCGGGGCTCGATGTCGCCGACCCGGATCTCCTGCGGCTTGTGCGAGGCAAACTCGCGGTAGACGGAACAGGCGGGGTAGATGTCTCGCCGGAGCGCTTGGACCACCTCCGCCCGCAGCTCGACGCCCATCTGCGGCCGGTTCTGCGAACCCGAGAGTTCGAACAGTTCGACCTGGATCGCGCGTTCGCCATCGTACGGGGCGTGGCGGATAGGCTCGGAAACCAGCCATGATCACCGACATCAACAGCGAAGACCGGCTGGTCCAGAAGACCTTCGCCGAGCATCTCGAGAAGGCGCTCGGCTGGGAGAGCGTTTGCGCGTACAACACGGAGACCTTCGGGCCGCACGGCACACTGGGGCGCATCTCCGAGCGGGATGTGGTGCTGGGGCGCGATCTGTGCGCCGCCTCTGAGCCGGGCGTTTGTGAGGACGAAGAAAGGTCAGTCTCTTGGATTGAGGTTGTTGAGGAGCGCCTTCGCAGCCGTCGAGAGACGCTGCGTCGACTCGGCCATGATGTGCAGATTTCTGAGCACTGCGTCCTGAAGCGTGTGGGAGTTCATGAAGACTTCGCGGCCGCCTGACGTATTCTCTTCGGTTCGGCGGATGCTCTCAAGAATCTGGAGGACATATGCGCGATCCGACTTCATACCGGTTGCGCCTCGTCAAGTACTTGGTCGCGTATGAACGGGTTCAAGCCTCGCTCCGTAACCACATCGATCTTCCGCTCTAGCAGCGCCTCCAAGTCGAGAATCAGCCCGGCGGGAAACCACGCGGACGTCGGACCTGGCGCGTCGACAAGGAGATCAATGTCCGAATCCGGATCATCTTCGCCGCGAAGGACGGATCCGAAGATGCGCACATTCGCAGCACCGTGCTTTCGGGCCAAATCCAGTATCTCCGAGCGGTGCTGTCGGACCGCGTCCAGGGTCGTCATTGACATCTCCCTTCATCTACCGCCGAGCATTCTAGCAGATTCGGGCGCGTTGACGAGACGACCAGGTCCACCCGTAAGCTCCCCCTGAAGGCTCAGCCGAAAGTGGAGCTTTCCGGCTGACGTCACGGCAAGTGAAATCACCCCTCTCCCCGCCCCGCCCCCATCCCCACCCTTCTCACCCTCTCAGCGAACCACCCCGGATCCGCGGACTCGAGCGCCGCATGCCGCCCCTCATGGCAGGAGAAGACGAGGATCTGGTGCCGCCCCTCGCAGCGGTCAACGAGGAATCGGAACGCATCGTTGAAGCGATGATCGTCCGAGTGGGCGAACGGATCATCGAGCACGAGAGGCAAGAGCACATCGCCGTGCGAGAGGTACTCGGAGACCGCCACGCGCACGAGGAGCGCGAGCTGATCGCGCGCGCCGGCCGAGAGCTGCGCTGCCGCCTCCTCGCGTGAGAGTTCGCGCCCCCCGGGGACGCGCACGCTGACGCCGAGGTCTTCGAGGAATCTCACCTCCGCGAGCCCCGGGTGCAGCCGCGGGGCCAGCTCCGCCGCGAGCGCGTTCAGCGCCTGGGACCAGGAGGCAAACGTCTCGCGCGAAACCTCCTCGAGGAATCCGTGCGCGATCGTGACGGCCTCCTCGAACTCCCGCGCCCGCCTGAGATGCCGCGACTGATCCTCCCGCGATGCCAAGAGTCCCGCCATGCGCGGCTGCTCGTGCTCCAGAAACGCCGAGATCTTCCGCTCGACGGCGTGCACGTCGCGCTGGAGATCCCGCACCTCCGCCGCGCACTCGTCGGCCCGCTTCCGGTGGTCGTCCGCGCGCCCGGGCGGCATCGCATCCCACTCCGCGCGCCCGGATGACGACACACGCTCGCGAAGCGCCCCGGCCCGCGCCTGCTGCGCAGCGAGCCACTCCTCGCCCTGGAGCGCTCGCCTCGTCGAAGGGATCGCCGTCTCCTCGAGCCGCCGCCATTCGTCATGCCGCCGACGGCGATCCATGAACGCCTTCACGCCCTCTTCGATCGCTTCCGGCCCGGCGACTTCGATCCCGGCCCTGCGAAGAAGATCCAGGAGCGCCTCCGTCGCGGTCGCGAGCCTCTGCTCCTCGTCTCCCGCCTCTCTCTGGAGCCGCTTCACCGCTCCGCCGAGCCCCGCGATCTCCGCTCGGACACCCTCGGCCCTGTGCATCCGGTCGGCGAGATCGGCGAGGACGCGCTCGGTGACCGGCTCGCCCT
>JAGVPR010000329.1 GCA_020052115.1 Candidatus Eiseniibacteriota bacterium | reverse complement strand
AGGCGAGCCTCGTCCTGCCGGATCTGGGCCAGGTCAGCTTTCTCGGCATGAGCGGCCGATCACTGCTCACGATCGGGCTGTTCGTCTGCGCTCTGGGCTTCCTCTTCGGATTGACGATCTACTCGCAGCTCCGCCGTCTCCCCGTCCACAAGTCGATGGGAGAGATCTCCGAGCTGATCTACGAGACGTGCAAGACGTATCTCGTCACGCAGGGCAAGTTCCTGCTGATCCTCGAGTGCTTCATCGCGGCGATCATCATCCTCTACTACGGCGTGCTCCAGCACTTCGAGCCGATGCGCGTCGTCATCATCCTCCTCTTCTCCCTTGTCGGGATCGGGGGGAGCTACGGCGTGGCGTGGTTCGGCATCCGGATCAACACGCTGGCGAATTCGCGGACCGCCTTTGCGAGCCTCAGAGGCCGGCCCTACCCGCTGCACGCGATCCCGCTGAAGGCGGGGATGAGCATCGGGATGGCCCTCATCAGCGTCGAGCTTCTGATCATGCTCTTCATCCTGCTCTTCGTTCCGCGCGACTACGCCGGCCCGTGCTTCATCGGATTCGCGATCGGCGAGTCGCTCGGAGCCGCGGCGCTCCGGATCGCGGGCGGCATCTTCACGAAGATCGCCGACATCGGCAGCGACCTGATGAAGATCATCTTCAACATCAAGGAAGACGACGCGCGCAACCCCGGCGTCATCGCCGACTGCGTCGGCGACAACGCGGGCGACTCGATCGGACCTTCCGCGGACGGCTTCGAGACCTACGGCGTCACGGGCGTGGCGTTGATCTCGTTCATTCTGCTCGCGGTCCCGCAGGAGCTCATCCAGGTCTCCCTGCTCGTCTGGATCTTCGCGATGCGCATCATGATGGTCCTCGCGTCGGGGCTTTCGTACATGATCAACGACGCCGTCGTGCGCGTGCGCTACGGCAACGCGACGAAGATGAACTACGAGGAGCCGCTGACCTCGCTCGTCTGGCTCACCTCGATCATCTCGGTCGTTCTCACCTACGTCGTCTCCTTCCTGCTGATCTCGAACCTGGGGGACGGGAGCCTCTGGTGGAAGCTCGCTTCGGTGATCACGTGCGGCACGCTGGCCGGCGCGGTGATCCCCGAGCTGGTGAAGGTCTTCACCTCGACCGGATCGCGCCACGTGAGGGAGGTCGTCACCTCTTCGCGCGAGGGAGGCGCATCGCTCAACATCCTCTCCGGGTTCGTCGCCGGCAACTTCAGCGCGTACTGGCTCGGCCTGGCGATCCTCGGCCTCATGTCGCTCGCCTACGGCGTGAGTACGATGGGGCTCTCCCAGCTCATGCTCGCGCCTGCGGTCTTTGCCTTCGGGCTCGTGGCGTTCGGGTTCCTGGGGATGGGGCCGGTCACGATCGCGGTGGACTCCTACGGCCCGGTGACCGACAACGCACAATCGATCTACGAGCTCTCGCTGATCGAGCAGATTCCGGGGGTGAAGGGCGAGATCAAGTCCAGCTTCGGCTTCGAGCCGAACTTCGACAACGCGAAGGACCTCCTCGAGGAGAACGACGGCGCCGGGAATACCTTCAAGGCGACGGCGAAGCCGGTGCTCATCGGCACCGCCGTCGTGGGGGCGACGACGATGATCTTCTCGATCATCGTGATGCTCACTTCCGGCCTGACGCAGAACCTCGAGAAGCTCTCGCTCCTGCACCCGCCGTTCCTGCTCGGCCTCATCGCGGGCGGGGCGATCATCTACTGGTTCACCGGCGCATCGGCCCAGGCCGTGACGACCGGGGCGTACCGAGCCGTCCAGTTCATCAAGCAGAACATCAAGCTCGAAGGGGTGACGAAGGCCTCGGTGACGGACAGCAAGCGCGTCGTGGAGATCTGCACGCAATACGCGCAGAAGGGGATGTTCAACATCTTCCTCGCCGTCTTCTTCGCGACGCTGGCGTTCTCGTTCTTCGAGCCGTACTTCTTCATCGGCTATCTCATCTCGATTGCGCTCTTCGGCCTGTACCAGGCGATCTTCATGGCGAACGCCGGGGGCGCCTGGGACAACGCGAAGAAGATCGTCGAGACCGAGCTGAAGATGAAGGGAACCGAGCTCCACGCCGCAACGGTAATCGGAGATACGGTCGGCGACCCGTTCAAGGACACCTCATCGGTCGCGATGAACCCGGTCATCAAGTTCACGACGCTCTTCGGACTCCTCGCGGTCGAGCTGGCCGTGCAGCTCACGCGCGATAGCGGCTCGGTGGTCACCCATGTCCTGGGCGCGGCGTTCTTCGTCGTGTCCGCGACGTTCGTCTGGCGGTCGTTCTACGCGATGCGGATCAAGACGGGCGAGCCGGCCTAGCGGACGATTCCCGGGCCGTCGGCGCGCGCGGGGGCGGGGCGGCCGCCTTGCCCCCGCGGACCGAGTCCGGCTCAGGCTCCAGGGGGACCGCGCCGCTGCGGTGAAACCTACTCCTCCTGCCCCGCATGGTGCTTGATGTTCTTCCCCTGCACCATGTAGATGACCTCCTCCGCGATGTTGGTCGCGTGGTCGGCCACCCGCTCCAGGTGGCGGCTCACGAGGATCAGGTTCATGGCGCGGGCGATCGAACGGCTGTCCTGGATCATGTAGGTCGTCAGTTCGCGGAAGAGCTGGTCGTCGAGTTCGTCCACCTGGTCGTCCCGCCGGCAGACATCGTGGGCCATCTCCGCATCCCCCTGAACGAAGGCGTCGAGGCTGTCGCGCAGCATGTGTTGCGCCAGCTGCGCCATCCGCGGAAGATCAATCAGCGGCTTGAGCGGGGGCTCCTTGAGGAGTTCCGTGACGCGTTCCACGATGTTGATCGCCTGGTCGCCGATCCGCTCCAGATCGCTGTTGATCTTGAACGACATCGTGATGAATCGAAGATCGCGCGCCTCCGGCTGGTGAAGGGCGAGGATCTTCATGCAACGGTCGTCCACGGCGATCTCGAGATGGTTGATCTCGTTCTCGGCCGCGAAAACCTCCTCGGCGAGCGCGAGGTCGCGCACGACCAGCGCTTTGACCGCCTTGCCGATGGACGTCTCGGCGAGGCTCGCCATCTGCAGCAGGTCCGAGCGCAGCGCGCGCAACTCTATGTCCAGTCGTCTTTCCATCGTCTCCGTTCCCGGCCCGCGGGCGTTCCCATCATCCGAACCGGCCGGTGATGTACGCCTCCGTGCGCGGATCCTTGGGCGTCGTGAACAACGATTCCGTGCGTCCGAACTCCACGAGATCGCCCATCAAGAGGAAGCCCGTGAGGTCGGAGACTCGGGCGGCCTGCTGCATGTTGTGAGTGACGATCACGATGGTATAGCGCTTCTTGAGTTCGAAGAGGAGCTGCTCGATCTTCTCCGTCGCGACCGGATCGAGGGCGGAGCACGGTTCGTCGAAGAGCAGCACTTCCGGCTCCACCGCCAGCGTGCGGGCGATGCAGAGCCGCTGCTGCTGCCCGCCGGAGAGATCCGTTCCCGGCTGGTGCAGCCGGTCCTTCACCTCGTCCCAGAGCGCCGCCTGCCGGAGACTCCGCTCGACGATCTCATCCAGCGATCGTCCCTTCGCGAGCCCGGTGAGCCGAAGTCCTGCGGCGACGTTTCCGTAGATGGACATCGCCGGGAACGGATTCGGCTTCTGGAAGACCATTCCGATCCGGCGCCTCACGAGGACCGGGTCCACCTTCGGGGCGTAGATGTCCTCGCCGCCGAGAAGCACCTTTCCTCCGACCCGGGCCGACGGGACGACCTCGTGCATCCGGTTGAGGCACCGGATGTACGTCGTCTTCCCGCACCCGGAAGGTCCGATGAGCGCGGTCACCTGGCGGGCCGGGAATCTGAGCGAGATCTCGTGGAGCACCTGATGCGGCCCGAACCAGGCCGAGAGCGCCTCGGTGCGCATCGCCTCCGGCGCCTCTTCTGGCGTGGGCGCGAGGCTCGCTCGGGCCGGCAGGGCCTTCTTCAGATCAGGAAGCAGATGCACGTCGCGAGACTCCCAGCCGGGCGAGGATGTTGACACCCAGCACCATGGTGATGAGTACGAGCGCTCCGGCCCAGGCCTGGCGATGCCAGTCGTCATACGGAGCGATCGCGTAAGTGTAGACCATGACCGGGAGCGACGCGGTCGGCTCGAGCCATCCGTGGCTCCAGTACCGGTTGCTGAGCGCGGTGAACAGAAGCGGAGCGGTCTCGCCCGCGACACGCGCGAGCGAGAGGAGGACGCCCGCCAGCACGCCGCGCAGGGCCGTGGGGATCACGACGAAGAGCACCGTCTTCCATTCGTTGACTCCGAGAGCGAGCGCCGCTTCGCGGACGTTGCTAGGGACGAGCTTCAACAGCTCCTCGGTGCTACGCACCACGGTGGGAATCATGATGATCCCGAGCGCCACGCCGCCGGCCAGCGAAGAGAACTGCTTCATCGGAAGCACGATCAGGGTGTACGCCACGATTCCGATGACGATGGATGGAACGCCGTTGAGGACGTCGCTCGCGTAACGCACCACGAAGCCGGTCCGGCCGTGTCCGAATTCCGCCAGGTAGACGCCCCCCAGGAATCCGACCGGTATGCCGATGGCCGATGCGAGCAGAAGAAGCTTGAGCGTTCCCACGATCGCGTTCGCCAGGCCGCCTCCGGTCTCGCCCACGGGCGCGGGGAGCTTCGTGAAGAAGTCCCAGTTGAGCGCCGACGCGCCGTTCGCCGCGATGTAGGCGAGGATCGCGAAGAGGATCCCGAGCGTCAGCGCCGCCGCGGCGCCGGTCAGGCCCAGGGCGACGGCGTTCGTCGCCTTGCGAAGCGCGTAGGGCCGGGCTCTCATCGCTTCACCGGTCCCGCCGGGACCGCGAGGCGCATCAGCATGAGCCGGGCGATCCCGTTGATGAGCACGGTCACGACGAAGAGCACGAGTCCGATCTCGATGAGCGCGTGCAGGTAGAGATCGTCCGTCGCCTCCGTGAATTCGTTCGCGAGGACCGCGGGCATCGTGTAGCCCGGCTCGAACAGCGAGGCGGCGATCTGCGGCTTGTTGCCGATGACCATGGTGACCGCCATCGTCTCGCCGAGCGCTCGCGCCAGCGCCAAGAGGATCGAGCCCGCGATGCCGGAGCGCGCGTAGGGGAGCACCGCCATGCGGAGCATCTCCCAGCGCGTGGCGCCGAGCGCCAGCGCGGCCTCGCGCTGCACGCGCGGGACGGCCAGCAGCACCTCGCGCGACACCGACGTGATGAACGGCACCACCATCACCGCCAGAATGAGCCCCGCGGTGAGAAAGCCGACGCCGTAGGGAGCGCCGCGAAAGAGCGGCAGGAATCCGAGCGTGCCGGATAGGGCCGGCTCCAGGTGAACTCGCACCCACGGCACGACGATGAAGATCCCGACGAGGCCGTAGATGACGCTCGGGATCGCCGCGAGCAGTTCCACCATGAAGGCGAGCCACTGGGAGAGGCGCGGCGGCGCCAGCTCAGCCAAGAACAGCGCCGTGCCGAGCCCGAGGGGGACCGCGATGACGAGGGCGAGAACGGAGGTGACGAGCGTCCCATAGATGAATGGCAGCGCTCCGAACTGCCCCGCCACCGGGTCCCACGTCTGCGTCCAGAGAAACGACCAGCCGAACTGTTCGCGGGAGAGCTTCGAGTGAATGAAAAGCTGCCACGCGACGAGCAGGGCGAGCCCCAGGATCGCCAGCGCGAACCCGAGGGTCGCGCCGCGGAAGAGCCTGTCGCTCGGATTTCGCGATCGGCGCGGCCGATCAGATCCACGGTCACGACGGGACGTTGATCTTCTCAATCGCCGTCTCTTCGAGGCTGATGACCTCGGGTGGCAGCGGAGCATAGCCGAGCGGTCCGGCAAACCGCTGCCCGTCCCGGAGCATCCAGCGGAGGAACCGCACGAGCGCAGCACCCTTCACCGCCTCCTTCTGCTGGCGGTAGACGAGGAGCCACGTGAAGCTCGCGATCGGATAGACGCCCGAGCCGGCCGGATTCGTGATCGAAACACGGAAGTCCGCCGGCATCGTGGCGACGGCGGCCGCGGCGGCCTTCGTCACCGACTCCTGCGAACAGTCCACGTACTCACCTGCGGCGTTCTCGATCTTGGCGAACGGGATCTTGTTGTGCTGGGCGTATCCCAGCTCGACGTACCCGATCGAGTGGGGCGTCTGCTTGACGAGGCCGGTGACCCCCTCGTTTCCCTTGCCGCCCAAGCCGACCGGCCAGTTGACCGAGGTGCCTTTGCCGACCTGCTTCGACCACTCTGGGCTTGCCTTGGACAGGAAATCGGTCCAGATGAACGTCGTGCCGGAGCCGTCGGAACGGTGGACGACGATGATGTCGTTCGGCGGCAGACTCACGCCCGAATTCGCGGACGCGATCGCGGCGTCGTTCCACTTGGTGACGCGACCGATGAAGATGCCGGCGAGCGCTTTCTGCGAGAGGTTCAGCGTTCCCGTGACGCCGGGGACGTTGTACACGGCCACCACACCGCCGAGGACGGTCGGGAAGTGGATGAGTTCGCCCGGCGCTTGCTTCAGCTGGTCGTCGGACATCGGACCGTCCGTCGCGCCGAAGTCCACCGTTCCCGCGGTGACCTGGCGGATGCCGCCGCCCGAGCCGATTGATTGGTAGTTGAAGTTGACCTTGTCGTCGGTCTTGGCGTATTCGGCGAACCACTTCGAGTAGATCGGGTAGGGGAACGTGGCCCCCGCGCCGTTCACCAGCGCGGGACGAGCAGACGCCGGCAGCGCGACCGTGAACAGCGCGGCCGGCACGAGCAACATCCTCAGCGATTTCAGGATCATCGGTTCTTTCCCTCCTCGGCCACAAAGCTAGACGGGCCCCGTAAGAGGCCCGTCTGTCTCACGAAAGGTCTGTGTAAGGTCCTAGAACTTCGTGACCCAATCAACCTGGAATTGCTTCGCCTGGCGGTCGTCCCCCTTGATCGCGTTGACGACGCAGAAGCGCGCGCCGAGGGTCGAACCCTTGAGTGTTCCGACCGCGATGGAAGCGACGTGTCCCTCACCCCCGGTGCCGCCCTCGCCGAAGTCGGAATCGGTGAACGCGCCGACGACCGCGTCTGACTCGAGATGCTCGTAGAAGTACCCCGCTTCCCAGGACCACGCGGCATCGCTCCGGCCCCAGCGGACGCCGGCCATGTAGCCCTCGTCGTCTCCGCCGGCGGAGGTATTGCGGACATAGTCGCCGAAGAGCCGGGCCGGGCGGTGGAGGATCATCGTGGACATTTCGCAGTTCACGTCCAGCTCGTCGAAGTCGCGGGCGAGGAACGTGACCTCCTCCTCGCTCGTCACCAGAACCGCATTGCCGAAGCGGGCGCTCTTCAAGGTCTTGAGACCGGCCTCGAGGTTCGTGAAGTCGTAGTACGCGGCGGCGGCCTTGATCTTGAGCGCCTTGAGCGAGGGTCGCCAGTGCTTCGATGCGGGCGACCAGGTGACGCCCGCCTGCCCGGCGAGAAGCACCGGATCCCCCTCGGTCGCCTTCAGCTCATCTATGGGGAACGCCCCGCCCGAGAGCGCGAACTCCACGGGTCCGGCGGCCGGGGTGAGCGAGGCCGCGAGGCCCTCGAGCGTCACGTCCGGGTCCCAAACGAGAGGCGTGAAGGCGAACGGGATCTCGAACTTCCCACCCCAGACGGCGATCGGGACCGGCCACGGCTGGGCAAGGCCCGCGGTGGTCGCCTTGATGTACGCCTGGTCCAGGAACAGGTCCTTCTTGTCGAAGATGTCGCTCATCGTCTGGTTCGTCGAGATGGGGCTGAGGTCCGAGCTGGTCGCGATGCGCACTCCCGCCTCGAGCGCCGGGCCTACCTTCGCTTTCATCCCCAGCCTCATCCGGATCCGTTGGCGATTTCGGTCCGAGGCGTGCTTGCGCTCGCTCGTCGAGTCGGTCTTCGCAGTGTGCCACTGCCAGAGCGTCTCCTGGCGCAAGCGGATGTCCCCGCCCCAGGCGACCGACTGCGCCCACTTCGGAACGAGATCCGCTCCGGCTTCCTTGATCAGCGCCCGCATCTCATCGTCCCGTTGCTTCGCTTGCCCGCCGATCTCGTTGCGGACCTCTTGGGCCTCGGCCGAGGTGAGGACGCCCTTCTCGACGAGCTTGTCGAGGATCGCATCGGCGTCACTCGCCTGCACGGCGGGCACGACGAGGCACGAAGCCGCGATGGAAGCCAGGATCATTCCGCTGCGCATCCAGTCCCTCCTTTTCGGGTGGGCGAAGCCGGGCGGGCGTCCGGTGGAGAAGGCCGCGCCCGACGACCCTCTGTGGCTGGGTCCATGATTCTATCCGTACCAAGCCAAGGTGAAGTCCGATTGTGCGCAGCGTACGGGATGCGTAAGGTCTGCGGGCGGGTCCCGCCGGCGATCACTCCGCCGCCGGTAGGGTGAACGAGAACACGGAGCCCTCATCGAGGACGCTCTCCACGCGGACCGTGCCGCCGTGCGACTCGACGATGTGCTTGACGATCGAGAGGCCGAGGCCGGTCCCGCCCATCTCGCGCGAGCGCGCCTTGTCCACGCGGTAGAAGCGTTCGAAGACGCGCGCCAAGTCCTTCTCGGGAATGCCGACGCCGGAGTCGGTGACCGCGACTCTGATCAGCGCGCCCTCGCGGACCGCGGAGACGGCGACGCGGCCGCCTTCACGGTTGTACTTGATCGCGTTGTCGAGGAGGTTCCAGAGCACTTGTTTGAGCCGGTCCGGGTTCACGCGGGCCTGCGCCCCCGCCGGGAGATCGAGCGTCACCGTGAGACGCCGCCGGTCCGCGGCCGGGCGGAGCGTCTCGAGGACCGATTCGACGACCGAGCGCACATCCACGGGCTCGAGCGGCGGAGCCGGCTGCGATTCTATCTGCGAGAGCGAGAGAAGATCATCAATGAGGCGCGAGAGCCGTTCCGCGTCCACGTCAATGAGCCCCACGAAGCGGCGCGCCGCAGCGCCGTCTTCGATCGCCCCGTCGAGGAGCGTCTCCGTCAGCCCGCGGATCGAGGTCAGGGGGCTCTTCAGCTCATGCGAGACATTGGCGACGAATTCGCGGCGCAGCCTTTCGTAGCGGTCGAGCTCGGTCTTGTCCCGGAGCACGACGATGGCGCGCGGACCGGTTGATTCCGCCGGGCCGCACGGCAGCCCCTGCACGTGCAGGGACCGCTCCTCAGGCGCGAAGACG
Organism: Candidatus Eiseniibacteriota bacterium; assembly: GCA_020052115.1. GTDB lineage: Bacteria > Eisenbacteria > RBG-16-71-46 > JAGVPR01 > JAGVPR01 > JAGVPR01. The sequence goes on along the minus strand of JAGVPR010000329.1, from coordinate 349 downwards.
CTGACTTGGCGCTCCGTGCGCCGCCCCTGCTCGATGACCTCGCTCACGATCTCCCGCACCGCGGCGGTCCGCACGACCTCGAAGAAGTTTCGTCCGGTCATCTCCTGCAAGCCGAGGCCGAGGAGCCGGCGCGCGGCGGGGTTCATCGTGAGGACGCAGCCCCGGCCGTCCACCGCGAGGACCCCCTCCGCGAGGTTCTCGAGTACCGCCTTCGCCTCGTTCCGCTCACTCGTGAGCTGTTCGATCGTCTCGCGGATGGAGGCGGCCATCTTGTGGAGCGCCTCGCCGAGCTGCTCGACCTCGCGCGGGCCGGCGCCTTCGGCACGCGCGTCGAAGTCGCCCGCCGCGT
>JAGVPR010000350.1 GCA_020052115.1 Candidatus Eiseniibacteriota bacterium | reverse complement strand
CCCCGCCACGCACGACGCCCCCGCTTCGAGCGAGGCGACGGAAGCGCACGCGGCGCAAGGGGCGCACGCGCCGGTGTGGCAGGGGAGCCTCATTCATGAGCCGTCGTCCGTGCTGGGGCTGGAGCATGCCGAGCACAGGGCCCACTGGCCCGCGACGGGCCTCTCCATCCTCGCCGCCGGGCTCGGGATCTGGCTCTCGTACCGGATCTACCGTGTCGGGAGCCCGTCACCGGCAGCCCTCGCGGCCCGGTGGCGCGGCCTGCATCACGTTCTCGAGAACAAGTACTGGTTCGATGAGTTGTACTCGGCGCTCTTCGTGCGCCCGACGCTTGCGCTCAGGCGGGCCTTGGGCGCGTTCGACCTGGCCGTCATTGACGGCGCGGTCAACGGCTCTGCGCTCTTGACGAAGCTCACGGCGATGGTTGTCGGTTGGAAGCTCGATCTTGGAGGTGTGGACGGGGCGGTGAACGGCACGGCGGCCGCATTCGGTTACTTCGGCCGCCAGATCCGGAGGATCCAGACGGGGAGGGTGCAGAGCTATCTCCTCGCCGTCTTCGCGGCCGTGCTGCTCATCGTGATCCTGCGGCAGTTCCGCGGATAGGGAGGCATTCGGGTTATGGGCGATCACATCCTCTCGTGGGTCACATTCTTGCCGTTGCTGGGGGCGGCGATCATCCTGTTCATCCCCTCGGCGGCGAAGAACGCGATCCGCTGGACGGCCGTCGCGGCGACCGCCGTCACCCTCGTGCTCGGCATCTGGGTCTACCTCCAGTTCGACCGGTCGAACCCGGGGATCCAGTTCGCCGAACGCGCCCCCTGGATCGGCGCGTTCAACATCGAGTACTTCATGGGCATTGACGGCCTCTCGGCGCCGATGCTGATCCTGACGACGCTCTTGTGCTTCCTGTGCATCCCGGCCTCCTGGGGCATCGAGAAGGGCGTGAAGGGCTACATGGCCCTCTTTCTCCTGCTCGAGACCGGGATGATCGGAGTTTTCGCCTCTCTCGATTTCTTCCTCTTCTACATCTTCTGGGAAGTGATGCTCCTGCCGATGTACTTCCTCATCGGCATCTGGGGCGGGCCGCGGCGCGAGTACGCCGCGATCAAGTTCTTCCTCTATACGCTGCTCGGCAGCGTGTTCATGCTGCTGGCGATCCTGGCGCTCTACTTCTCCCACTCGCCGCACACCTTCGACATGACGCGGCTCATGCTGGAGAACAGCTACGCGAGGACATTCCAGATCTACGTGTTCCTCGCCTTCTTCGTCGGCTTCGCGATCAAGGTGCCGGTCTTTCCGTTCCACACCTGGCTTCCCGACGCGCACGTCGAGGCGCCGACTGCGGTCTCGGTCATCCTTGCCGGCATCCTCCTGAAGATGGGGACCTACGGCTTCCTGCGCGTGAACTTCCCGATGCTGCCGCAGGCGGCGGTCTGGTTCGCGCTGCCGATGGCGGTGCTGGGGGTCATCAACATCGTCTACGGCGCGCTCTGCGCGATGGCGCAGAAAGACTTGAAAAAGCTCGTCGCCTATTCCTCGATCAGCCACATGGGGTTCTGCCTCCTGGGCTTCGCGGCCCTGACTTCAGCGGGATTCACCGGCGGCGTCCTCCAGATGTTCAATCACGGCACGACCACGGCCATGCTGTTCCTTCTCGTGGGCGTCATCTACGACCGCGCCCACCACCGGGACATTGACGGCTTCGGCGGGCTCGCGGTGCGCATGCCGATCTTCGCGGGGATCACGAGCCTCGCCTTCTTCGCCTCGCTCGGGCTGCCCGGGCTCTCGGGTTTCATCAGCGAGGCGCTCTGTCTGATCGGCGCTTTCCCAGTATTCCCCGCCCTGACGATCATCGCCACGCTCGGGATCGTGCTCACGGCGGCCTACTTCCTCTGGACTCTCCAGCGGATGTTCCTCGGGCCGTTGAACGAGAAGTACAAGGATCTGCCCGAGATCAACGCCAGGGAGGTCTTCACGCTGGCGCCCCTCGGGATCATCGTGATCGTGCTCGGCATCTTCCCGATGCCGGTGCTGGACCTCATGAGCGCGTCGCTGAATCAGCTCGCGGCGATCTTCCACCCTTGAGCGGACGGGGGAGATAATCCGGTGACGGGGTACGCGCAATTGGACCTCGCGGCAAGCGTGGGCCAGATCCTGCCAGAGCTCGTCGCGACGGCGGCGTTTCTCCTGGCGGTCGTCGTTGATCTCGTGTCGCGCCGCCGCAAGGAAGCCGTGTGCGCGGTGGTGCTCGCCGGCTGCATCGCGGGGTTGGTCCTCTCTCTCGCGCAGCTGAAGGCGGGACAGAGCTTGATCTTCGCCGGCATGGCCGCGGCGGATCCGCTGGCGGCGATCCTCAAGGCGGTCGTCTTCCTCGCCACCGGCCTCGTGGCTCTCTTCTCGCTCGGCTCGCCGGAAATCCGGATGAGCGGGCGGGGGGAATACTACTCGCTGCTCCTGGTCGTGGCGGTGGGCGCGTGTTTCATGGCCTCGGCGATGAACTTCGTCATGGTTTACCTGGCGACGGAACTGGTCACCGTGACCTCGTGCATCCTCGTCGCGCACGCGAAGGACGACCGTCGCGCGAGCGAGGCCGCGCTCAAGTACATCCTCTTCGGCGCCGCGGCCTCCGGCGTCATGATCTACGGGATCTCGCTCCTCTACGGGGCGACCGGGACGCTATCGCTCACCGGCGTGAGCCGGGCGCTCGTGAGCGGGCAGGTCCCGGGGCTCGTCGCGGTCCTCGGCGTCGTATTCGTGCTCGCCGGGATCGGCTACAAGATCGCGGCGGTGCCGTTTCACTTCTGGTGCCCCGACGTCTACGAGGGCGCTCCGACGCCTATCACGGCCTTCCTCTCGATCGTCCCGGAGGCGGCCGGATTCGGTCTTCTGATCCGCGTCTACATGCTCGGCTTCGGCGAGCGCATGGGGCAGGGGTGGGCCGCCGCGGCGAGTCTCGACTGGCCATCGCTTCTGGCGGTGGTGTCGGCGCTGACGATGACGCTCGGCAACCTGGGCGCGCTCCATCAGACGAACCTCAAGCGACTGATGGCGTACTCCTCGATCGCCCACGCGGGCTACATCCTCATGGGGTTCGTCGCGCTGTCGAAGACCGGCCTCAACGCGATGATCATCTACATCATCGTCTACCTCTTCATGAACCTCGGCGTCTTCGCGGTGCTGATCGGCCTGTCGCGCCGGCTCGCTTCGGACCAGATCGCCTCGTTCCGCGGTCTCGGCGGCCGCGCGAAGTTCCCCGCGTTCGCGATGACGGTCTTCCTCTTCTCGCTGACCGGGATCCCGCCGCTCGCGGGCTTCACGGGGAAGTTCTACCTCTTTGCGGCGGTCATTGACGCGAAGATCTATTGGCTGGCGATCGTGGGCGCGCTGAACAGCGTCGTCTCGCTCTACTACTACGTTCGGATCATCAAGGCGATGTACATCGAGGCCGGCGAGACGGAGGGCGGGCCGATCCAGCTCCCGGCGCTCTACACGGCGCTTCTCGTGGCGCTCGTGGTCCCGACGGTCGTTCTGGGGATCTTCTGGGGGCCATTGGCGGGTATGACCGAGGCGTCGCTCAGGTTCCTCTTCTGATCGGGCCGGCGCGCCGGGAGGGCCCGGCGCGCGCCCATCACTGCGTCACGCGGCGCCTCTTTGACGGCCGGTTTCGATGAGGCGATCAACGCTCTCCAGCAGCACCGAGCGGTCGTACGGCTTCGTGAGGAGTAGATCCGCCCCGGCTTCCATGCCTCGCCGCCGGTCCTCGGCCTGCGCCTTCGCAGTGAGCAAGAGGATCGGGATCTCATGATACTCGGGGTCGGCCTTGAGCCGGCGGCAGACCTCGATCCCGTCCATCAGCGGCAGCATGACATCGAGGACGATCAGATCGGGGCGCTCCGTCGTCGCCAGGCGGAGGCCCTCGGCCCCATCGCGTGCGGGGAGCACTTCGTATCCGCGCGAGCGGAGCATGAAATCGAGGATGCGGATCAGCGCATCTTCATCCTCGACGATCAGGATCCGGCCCTTCCTGCAGTCGTTCATGCGAGTGGTCTCCTTTGGCGGTTCCAATCTGCTTTATCGGCGCCGCGGGGGCTTGCTGGAGCGTCGTTTCGAGCGGGCGCCGATTTCGCCGGGGCCGAGGTCCTCCGGCCTCGCGCCCGACTGGCCGGTTGACCCGAAGCGGCCGTCCTCAGCCTCGGGTCGTCTACAATGTCTGAAAGACCGCGCCGGCGGACAGGCGCGGAGGAGGTCCGGATGGCGGTTCGAGTTCTCTTCTTCGCCGGGGCCCGGGAGCGGATCGGCGCTGTCGAGATCGCTTTCGACATCAGCCCAGGGGAGCGCCTCGGCTCGTTCCTCGATACCCTGTGCGCGCGGTACCCGTCGCTCGCGACGCTGCGCGCCTCCTCGTTCGTCGCCGTGAACCAGATGTACGCCGGGCCGGAGACGTTGCTTCACGACGGGGACGAGGTCGCCTGGATTCCCCCGGTCAGCGGCGGATAGGGAGAGCGGCCTGTGGAGATCCTCATCACGACCGATCCCTTGGATGAGCGGGTGATCGCAGCGCGCGTGGCCGATCCGGGCGCCGGCGCCGTCGTGACGTTCGCCGGGGTCGTGCGGAACCACTTCGAGGGGCGGGCGGTGGTGGCCGTCGAGTACGAGGCTTACCGTCCGATGGCGGAGAATGAGCTGCGTGAGATCGCCGAGGAGGCCGGCCGGCGCCATGGCGCGACCGGGATCGCCGTCCACCATCGGATCGGGCGGCTGACAGTGGGCGAAGCCAGCGTCGTCATCGCCGTCTCGGCCCCGCACCGAGCGGAGGCCTTCGCGGCGTGCCGGGAGGTCATTGATCGCCTGAAGCAGACCGTCCCGATCTGGAAGCGCGAGGTGTTCGCCGACGGCGCCGAGTGGCGCTGACTCCAGCACCGGCCGGCGGCGCCGAGCG
>JAGVPR010000338.1 GCA_020052115.1 Candidatus Eiseniibacteriota bacterium | reverse complement strand
GTCCGCACGTGCGAGCGCCGGTGCCCCGGAACCTGGAATCAACCCGCTCCTCCTAACCTCTTCCTCTTCTCGTCGTGTTTCCGCCGGTCGATCTAACGTTAAGTGGACAGTTCAACGTATCCGGTTACCCCCGCAATCTAGCACCCCAGTGCGGGCTCCTGCGGGCCCCGTAACCGCCAGGCCCACGCGGACATCCCTCCGGCTGCGCCGCCGGAGCGACTGAGTTCTCCTGTGCCGGCCCGCTGGCTAGCCCGGTAAACACTGCAGCAGCTGTGGGCCGGCCCACACCCAGGGCACAGTCTCGGCTCTCCGGAGACCTCGCCGCTCACTCCGCATCGAGGGGGCTCCTGACGCCGCGACCCCCGCGATTGAGGACGTGCGTATAGATCATCGTCGTGCTGACGTCGCTGTGGCCCAGGAGTTCCTGGATTGTCCGAATGTCCGCCCCGCTCTCGAGCAAGTGGGTCGCGAATGAGTGCCGGAGCGTGTGACAGCTGGCAGGTTTCGAGATCCCCGCTCGCCGCGCCGCCTCGGTGACAGCCCTCTGGAGGACCGATTCGTGGAGGTGGTGCCGTCGCCGGCGCCCGGTTTCGCGGTCCAGATAGAAACGGGTCGCGGGGAACACCCACTGCCAGGGCCAGGCCCACGGCGCCCTCGGGTACTTGAGCTCAAGCGCCTGGGGAAGCTCGACGCTCCCCGCACCCTGCCCGAGGTCCTCCCCATGCTGGATGCGCACCCTCTCGATGTGGGCCCGAAGCGGTCCCTTGATCTTCTCGGGCAGGATCGTCACGCGGTCCTTCTGGCCTTTTCCGTTCCGCACCGTGATCTCGTTCCGCTCGAGATCAACGTCCTTGATCCGCAGCCTGGAGCACTCCATGAGCCGCATCCCCGACCCGTACAGCAGCGACGCCATCAGCCACTGCAGCCCGTGAAGCTGCCCGAGCAGCGCCATCGTCTCGGTGCGGGTGAGAACGACTGGAAGGCGGACAGGTCGCCTGGCCCGGACGATCTCGTCCATCCAGGCGAGCCGCTGTCCAAGCACCTCCCTGTAGAAGAAGAGCAGGGCGCTCAGGGCCTGGTTCTGGGTGGAGGCGCTCACCTTGCGGCGGACGGCCAGGTCGGAGAGGAACGCGACCACTTCGCGCGCTCCCATCCCGGCGGGGTGCTTCTTGCCGTGGAAGAGAACGAATCGTCGAACCCAGGCGACGTAGGCGCGCTCGGTTCGTGGGCTGTAATGCCGGACCCGAACGGCGCGACGCACCTGGTCCAGGAGGCGTGGTTCAGGCGGAACCCCCGGGAACGGCTCACGCACGAAGGACGGAGCTGCGATTCCCAGAGTCGCAGGCAACGGGTACCGAAGGGGGCTGACAATGCGTGTCGCTGTCACAGGCGCTCCCCACGGGCGGGCAAACCGAGGTTACGCCGGGGTCGGGTTCAAGTCAACGTGCCGCGCTGTGCCGCGCCGGGTCGGGAAGGGGCCTCAGCGCCGAGGCGGATCCTTGGGCGGCTCCCCGGTATCGAGGAACACCCGTAGGTTTCGCGGCTTCACGTACAGCCTCTCGCCAAGCTGCGGGCGGAGCTCGAGGTACCGCTCGCGCGGCATCTCGACCTGGAGCATCCTCCCGTCCTCTCCAACCAGCTCGATCTTGACGAGCGCCCCCGCCGCATTCATTCGCTCGAGGATCGCCCAGAGACCGTTCGCGGCATCGGCCGAGCGCCCGACATCCAGCTCGTGCGGCCGCGCATACCCCGCCGCGGGGAGCGCCGAGGCGTGGGGGTGATCGGGATAGTCGAGCGCTATCGGGCCGAGCAGCGCCTTCCCGCCCTCGACGCGCCCGTGGAAGATATTGACGCTGCCGAGGAAGTTCATGACGAACGGCGTCGCGGGCCGCTCGAACACCTCCTCCGGGGTGCCGATCTGTTCGACGTGGCCTTCGTTCAAGACGACGACACGGTCGGCGACCTCGAGGGCTTCCTCCTGGTCATGGGTGACGAAGACGCTGGTGACATGGATCGTGTCGTGCAGCCGGCGAAGCCAGCGGCGCAGCTCCTGTCGCACACGCGCATCGAGCGAGCCGAAGGGCTCGTCGAGCAAGAGGACCTTCGGCTCGACCGCCAGCGCGCGCGCGAGCGCCACGCGCTGCCGCTGCCCGCCCGAAAGCTGAGACGGATACCGGCCCGCGAGCCAATCGAGCTGGACCATCCCGAGGAGGTGCATGACTTTCTCGCGGATCTCGGCCTGCGATGGACGAAGCCGCTTCGGCCGCACGCGCAAGCCGAACGCCACGTTCTCGAAGACGGTCATGTGCCGGAAGAGCGCGTAGTGCTGGAACACGAACCCGACGCGGCGGTCGCGGACGTTCCGGCTCGTGGCGTCCTCGCCGTCGAAGAGCACCGAGCCTTCATCCGGCGCCTCGAGCCCTGCGATGATGCGAAGAAGGCTCGTCTTCCCGGAGCCCGAGGGCCCGAGGAGCGCGACCAACTCGCCCGTCTCGACGCGCAGGCCCACGCCCTTCAGCGCGACGAAATCTCCGAACGACTTGCTGATGTCGCGGACCTCGATGCTCATGCCGCCTCCCCGCGAACGGCGATCAGCTCGGATTCAGCCGCCGACCGTCTCGCGCGCCACTCGATGGCGCTTCGGGCCACGAGGGTGCCGAGAGCAAGAAACACGAGCAGCGACGCGACGGCGAAGGCGCCCTGGAAATCGTACTCGTTGTAGAGGATCTCGACGTGCAGGGGCAGAGTATTCGTCTGCCCCCGGATGTGTCCCGATACGACGGAGACCGCGCCGAACTCGCCCATCGCCCGCGCGTTGCAGATGATGGCGCCGTAGAGCACGCCCCACTTGATGTTCGGCAGCGTCACGCGCTTGAAGATCGCCCATCCGCCGGCCCCCAGAACGCGCGCGGCCTCCTCATCCTCCGTGCCGCCGCTCTGCATGACGGGGATCACCTCGCGCGCGACGAGCGGCGAGGTGACGAACACCGTCGCGAGAACGATGCCGGGCACCGAGAAGATGATCTTCATGCCGTGCTCCGTGAACCACGGACCGAAGAGGCCGGAGCGGCCGAAGAGCAGCACGAAGACCATGCCGGCGATCACCGGGGAGACGGAGAGCGGGAGATCAATGAGCGTGATGAGGGCGCTCTTTCCCGGGAAGCGGAACTTGGCGATCGCCCACCCGGCGGCGAGGCCGAACGCGGTGTTGAGCGGGACCGCGATCGCCGCGGTCAGGAGCGTGAGGCGCATCGCCGCGAGCGCATCCTGGGTCCGGAGTGCGGCTGCGTAGGCGCCGAGCCCCTTCGAGAGCGCTTGGCCGAAGACGACGACGATCGGAGCGACGATGAAAAGCCCGAGGAAGCCGAGCGCCGCTGCCGTCAGCACCACGCGAAGAGCGAGCGGCTCCGAGAGGCCGCGCCGGCGCATGGTCGCGGCGGCGACTGGAAGCGCTCTGGTCGGTACCATCGTGTCTCCGTTACGCCGCGAGCCCGCGTCGCGTCGTCCACGCCTGCAATCCGTTCACCGCGGCGAGCAGGAGAAAGGACGTTGCGAGCATGACGACCGCGATGGCCGTCGCCCCGGTGGTGTCGTACTGGTCGAGCTTCGTCATGATCAGGAAGGGCGCGATCTCGGTCTTGAGCGGCATGTTCCCCGAGATGAAGACGACCGAGCCGTACTCGCCCAGTGCCCGCGCCAGCGCAAGAGCGAAGCCGGTGAGCCAGGCAGGAAGGAGGTGCGGGAGCAGGACGCGGCCGAAGATCTGCCTTCGCCTCGCGCCGAGGCTTGCGGCCGCTTCCTCGATCTCGGGATCGAGAGACTCGAGCACCGGTTGGAGGGTGCGAACGACGAACGGCAGTCCGATGAAGGTGAGCGCGACGACCACGCCGAGCGGTGTGAACGCGACGTGGAGCCCGGCCGCGGCCAGCGGCTTTCCGATCCAACCGTTGACGGAGTAGAGCGCCGTGAGCGCGATTCCCGCGACCGCGGTCGGGAGGGCGAGCGGCATGTCCACGAGCGCGTCCGCGATGCGGCGTCCCGGGAAGCGGTAGCGCACGAGCACCCACGCGATGACGAGGCCGAAGAGTCCATTGAGCGCCGCCCCGGCGAGCGCGGCGCCGAAGCTCAGCCGGTACGCGGCGAGCACGCGCGGTGCTGAGATCGTGCGCCAGAAGGCGCCCCAGTCGAGCGTGGCGGACTTGAGGGCCAGCGTCGCGAGCGGAATCAAGACGAGCAGCGTGAGATACAGGATCGTGAGCCCGAGCGTCAGGCGGAATCCGGGAAGGACGCGGCTCGCGCGGCCCCCCTTACGTTTCATTGACCGGCCTCATAGATCTGATCGAAAACGCCGCCGTCGTCGAAGTGGGTCTTCTGCGCCTTGTCCCATCCCCCGAACTGATCGTCAATCGTGAAGAGCTTGAGAGAAGGGAACTGCGCGGCGTAGCGCTCCGCCACTTCGGTGTCAATCGGCCGGTAGAAGTGCCTTGCCGCGATCTCCTGTCCCTCGGGGGAGTAGAGGTAGTGCAGGTAGGCCTCGGCCACTTCGCGCGTGCCGCGCTTGTCCACCACCATGTCCACGACAGCCACCGGCGGCTCCGCGAGGATGCTCTGGGTCGGGATGACGATCTCGATCTGCCCCTTTCCGAATTCCCTGGCGGCCAGGAGCGCCTCGTTCTCCCACGTGAGGAGCACGTCGCCGATCCCGCGCTGGACGAATGTCGTCGTGGAGCCGCGGGCCCCCGTGTCGAGCACCGGCACGCGGCGGAACATCTCGGCCACGATGGCGCGCGCCTTCGAGTCGTCTGAGCCGGGCCGGCGCAGGGCGTCGCCCCAGGCGGCGAGGTAGTTCCAGCGCGCGCCCCCCGAGGTCTTTGGGTTCGGAGTGATGATCGTGATATCGGGTTTCGTCACGAGGTCCGGCCAGTCGCGAATCCCCTTTGGGTTCCCCTTGCGCACCAGGAAGACGATCGTCGAGGTGTAGGGCGCGCTGTGGTGGGGTAGGCGGTCCCGCCAGCCGGGAGCGATCAGGCCGCTGCGGCTGACGGCGTCAATGTCGTAGGCGAGGGCGAGCGTGACGACGTCGGCCTCGAGGCCGTCAATGACGGCGCGGGCCTGCTTGCCGGAGCCGCCGTGTGACTGGTTGACGACGACCTCCCGGCCGGTCTTCGCCTTCCAGTGCCTCGCGAAAGCCGCGTTGTACTCCTGGTAGAGCTCGCGAGTCGGATCGTACGATACGTTGAGGAGCGTCACGTTCTCGCTCTTCGCGAGCGCCGGGGCGGCGATCAGAAGGAAGCCGGCGATGACGGCCTCCGCGCGCAGGCGACGATGGAGGAGCGATCGGAGCTTCATGGTTCTCCTCTTGGCATCACCCCTACCGATGTAATAGACATGCAGTTGTGGTCGCGCCGATATCGAATGTCGGCCTCGGCCGGCGGGATCTCAAGCTCTCGCGCGGGTCGCCCGTTTACGCTTGGCCAGGATGCGTTCGTTCCTCTCGAGCAGGTCGTGAAGCGTCGTGTGGTCCAGGATCGCCGAGGCGGCGTTTCGGACGTCGAGGAAGAGGTCGAAGAGCCCGGCGTGGCGCTTCTCGGTGCGCACGCGGCGGGCCAGCTCGACCGCGTCGCCGAAGGGCGCAAGCGGGCCGTCCACCAGCCGGACGACGTCGCCGATGACGATCTCCGAGGCGGGGCGTCGGAGGCGGTAGCCGCCCTCGCGCCCCCGCTCGCTCGCGACGAGCCGCGCGTTCTTGAGTGTGACGAGAATCGCCTCGAGGAACTTCTCGGGGATCGCCTCGGACTCCGCGATGGCGCGGATCTTCACGAGCGCCCCATCGGGCGCCTCGGCGAGATGGAGCAGCGCCTTGAGCGCGTAAAGACCGCGGTGCGAGATCTTCATCCATCAATCTCCATAGAGATAGTAGGATATCACAGCCTCGGGGTCCAGGTCAAGGGGTTGCATGAGGACAGGGGAATTGGGCGAGAACTCTCCGCCGGCCCGACCGCCGGCGGCGCGCCCTGCGCCCCGCGATGCCGGCCCGCGGCCTAGCGCGGCCGCTTGTTCTCGAGGAGCATCTCGAGCGCCTTCGCCACGCGGCGCGTCTTCGTCTCGGGCTTCCTCGCATCCCGGATCCACTCGGCGAACGCCTTCTTGTGCGACGGGGCGAGCGCCGAGTACGCCTCGGCCGCCGCCTTGTTGCGGGTGAACGCTTTCTTGAGTTCGGGTGGCGTCACGACGGCGCGGGGGGTCTTGTCCACGGCGACCTCGACGCGCACCGTGTCGCCGGGCCGTGCAACGGCTCCCGTCTGCATCTCCTTGCTGACCATCATGTGATGCGCGCGGTTTCCCGTCGGGAGGATGGAACTGCGAAACGGAAAGCCGTTGATCGTCCCTTTGACGGAAACACGGGCCTTCGTTCCGTACTCCTCCTCCACGCTGAAGGGGATGCTCACGTAGGACGACGCTTCACCGGGGCCATCGGTCTCGAGCTTCGCCCGGAACGTCTTGCTCACGAACGACACCTCCCTCACGCGATGCTGTGTGCTGTTCGAATCTGTCGAGCTTGCGCGGGCCGCGACGCGCGCGGCCGCCGGATGCCGGGAGAGCGCCGCGTCACGCGCGGCGTGGGCTCAACTTCGTCAGGTCTTCACCGCCCGGTAGGTTCCGTAGTTCTCGACGCCTGCGAAGGAGACATATGTCCATTCGCCGCGGAAGCTGCCGAAGAGCGCCGAGTCAAAAGCACCGGTCAGGAAGACGTTCGCGTCCAGGAATTCCGGGTTGAGGTTGAGCGCTATCCGCTTGTTCCGTAAAGCCTCGCCTTCGAGTACCCCTTTGCCTGCCTGCGGCCCGATGTCCGGCGGCCCGGCGATCTGCACGATGTCCCAAGTGCCGGTGACAGACGCGGCCGCCGGGCCGCGATCATCGTCGCCGGCGAGCCGGTAAACGATCTCGAGTATCCCCTGCGTGATCTTCGTGCCGGTGGAGTCGAATCCGGTATACGCGTAGCGGACCGGAATCGTCGCCCTGGGGCGGCCGGGATCGTCGTCGCCGCATGCAGCGAAGCCGAGGGCGGCGAGCGCGGAGACTACCGACAGCCATCGTTTCATCGCTTCACATTCTTCGGCCGCAGAGGGATGTTTCGACGCCCCTCGAGTCCCGGGGTCACCCGCGAGGATATCACGGGGCCGACGGCGGCGCCCCCCTGCTTCGGTGCGGCAGGCATCGGTGCGCCGGGCATCGGTGCGCCCCTTGCGCGCCCGCTTCCCCGATTGCTAGGATGCCGCAGCGATCCGTCCCACCGCCCGGAAGAATCGAAATGATCCGTCAGCATCCGAACGGCTCTCGAACCTCGGCGCGCCCTTCGCGGGCCGCGCGGCCGAGCGTTCCCTCCGGCCGCGGGCGCCCATGATCCCCGCCTATCTCGCCCTCGAGGACGGTTCCTGGCACGAAGGCGTCTCCTTCGGTGCGCCCGGCCAAGCCGGCGGCGAAGTGGTCTTCAACACGAGCCTCACCGGTTACCAGGAGGTGCTCACCGATCCCTCTTACGCCGGCCAGATCGTCACGATGACCTATCCGCACATCGGGAACTACGGTGTGAACGCCGAGGATGTGGAGTCGGAGAGGCCTCAGGTGGCGGGTTTTGTGGTGCGGGAGGTGTCCATGGTGGCCTCGTCCTGGCGCGCCTCCGGCGAATTGCACCGCTACCTCTGCGACCGGGGGATCGTCGGGATCAGCCAGGTGGACACCCGCGCGCTCACCAGGCGATTGCGCACCCGCGGGGCGCTCCGCGGCGTGATCTCGTCGGGACCCGGGGATCCCGCGCGGCTCGTGGAGCGGGCACGGGTGCTTCCGTCAATGGTCGGGCTCGATCTGGCTCGTACAGTGACCACGAGCGAACCGTACGAAACCGGCGAGCCGGGCGCTCCGTTTCGCGTGGTGGCCTACGACTTCGGCATGAAGCGCAACATCCTGCGCCTGCTGGCGGCTGCCGGGTGCCGCGTGCGGGTGATCCCCGCGATGACCTGTGCGGAAGATGCGCTCGCCGCCGGCCCGGACGGGGTCTTTCTCTCGAACGGGCCGGGAGACCCCGAAGCCTGCACGTACGCGATCGAGGCGTGCCGCCGGTTGATCGGGCGCGTGCCGCTCTTCGGAATCTGCCTGGGGCACCAGATCCTCGGGCTCGCTTGCGGAGGCCGCACGTACAAACTCAAGTTCGGTCATCGCGGCGCGAACCACCCGGTGAAGAATCTCCGTACAGGCCGGATCGAAGTGACCTCGCAGAACCACGGCTTCGCGGTGGACGAGAGCCTGTTTTCACGCCCCGAGTACGAGCTGACCCACGTGAACCTCAACGACGGCACGGTCGAGGGGTTCCGGCACCGAGAGCTTGCGATGTACTCCGTCCAGCATCACCCCGAGGCCTCGCCGGGCCCGCACGACGCGCACTATCTCTTCGCCGACTTCATCGCCATGATGCGCGCGGCGAGGGCAGGCCGTGCGGCTCCAGGCGCGGGGGCGCGCTAGTGCCGCGCGACGCGTCGCTTCGCCGCGTGCTCGTCGTCGGTTCCGGCCCGATCGTCATCGGGCAGGCGTGCGAGTTCGACTACTCCGGAACGCAGGCGGTGAAGGCGCTTCGCCGCGAGGGTATCGAGGTCGTCCTCGTGAACTCGAATCCGGCGACGATCATGACGGACCCCGAGTACGCCGACCGCACGTACATCGAGCCGCTCACCGTGGAGTTCCTCGAGCTCATCCTCGAGCGCGAGCGGCCCGATGCGCTGCTCCCCACGGTCGGCGGCCAGACCGCGCTCAACCTGGCCGTGGATCTTTCGAAGGCGGGCGTGCTCGATCGCCTTGGCGTGCGGCTCATCGGAGCGAGCCGTCGGACCGTCGAGGTCGCGGAGGACCGGCGGCTCTTCAAGGAGGCGATGTCCCAGGTCGGACTCGACGTCCCCCGGAGCGGCTATGCGCGAAGCCCGCAGGCGGCGCGCGCGATCCTCGGGACGCTCGGCCTGCCCGCCGTCATCCGGCCTTCATTCACGCTGGGCGGAATGGGCGGCGGGATCGCGTTCAACGAGGAGGAGTTCGACGAGATCGTCTCGCGCGGTCTCGAGCTCTCGCCCATGCACGAGATTCTCGTGGAGGAATCGGTGCTCGGGTGGAAGGAGTACGAGCTCGAGGTGATGCGCGACTGCGATGACAACTTCGTCGTCGTCTGCTCTATCGAGAACCTCGATCCGATGGGGATCCACACGGGCGATTCGGTCACCGTGGCGCCCGCGCAGACGCTCACGGACAAGGAGTACCAGGCGATGCGCAACGACGCCCGCCTGGTGATGAGCGTGGTGGGTGTCGAGACCGGCGGCAGCAACATCCAGTTCGCGGTGGACCCGCGGACCGGTCGCCGCGTGGTGATCGAGATGAACCCGCGGGTCTCCCGCTCCTCGGCGCTCGCGTCGAAGGCCACCGGGTTTCCGATCGCCAAGATCGCCGCGCTTCTCGCTATCGGCTACCGTCTCGATGAGATCCCGAATGACATCACGCGCGTCACGCCGGCCGCGTTCGAGCCGGTTCTCGATTACGTCGTCGTGAAGATCCCGCGTTGGGCGTTCGAGAAGTTCCCGCAGGCCGACCCGACGCTCGGGACGCAGATGAAATCGGTCGGGGAGGCGATGGCGATCGGGCGGACGTTCAAGGAGGCGCTCCAGAAGGGGCTTCGCTCGCTCGAGGCGGCGCGGCCGGAAGTGCACGACGATCGGCTCTGGGAGAAGCTGCTGCGCCCAGATCCGGATCGGCTCTTCTACGTGCTCCGCGCTCTGGAACTGGGCTGGGGGCACGGCGAGATCCACCGCATGACCGGAATGGACCCCTGGTTCCTCGATCAGATGCAGCAGATCGTGGACCTGGGACGTGAGGTCTCGTCCGGGGCGCTGACCAGGGAGCTTCTGCGCCGAACGAAGCGCGCCGGATTCTCCGACGCCGAGATCGGGCGCCGCGCCGGGCTCTCCGAGGCCGAGGTGCGTGCGCGGCGTGTCTCGGAGGGGATCGTGCCGGTGATGAAGCGCGTGGACACCTGCGCGGCGGAGTTCGAATCGCACACGCCGTACCTCTACTCGACGTACGAGCAGGAATGCGAGGCGGACCCGACGGACCGGCGCAAGGTCCTCATTCTCGGTAGCGGGCCGAACCGGATCGGGCAGGGGATCGAGTTCGACTACTGCTGTTGCCACGCCTCCTTCGCGCTCAAGGAGGAGGGCTTCGAGACCATCATGATGAACTGCAACCCGGAGACGGTCTCGACCGACTACGACACATCGGATCGCCTGTATTTCGAGCCGCTCACGTTCGAGGATGTGATGAACGTCATCGAGAAGGAGCGGCCCGAGGGGGTGGTTGTGCAGTTCGGAGGGCAAACGCCGCTCAGGCTCGCCCTGCCGCTTCAGCGCGCGGGGGTGCGGATCCTCGGGACGAGCCCCGACGCGATTGATCTGGCCGAGGACCGGAAGCGCTTCTCGGCGCTGCTCCGAGATCTCGACATCCCGCAGCCCGAGAGCGGTACGGCCACGTCGCTCGAGGAGGCGCGCGAAGTGGCGGCGCGCATCGGTTACCCGGTTCTCGTGCGCCCCTCGTACGTGCTCGGAGGGCGGGCGATGGCGATCGTCTACGACGACTCCGCCCTCTCGCGCTACGTGCGCGAGGCCGTGGAGGCTTCGCCCGAGCACCCGGTGCTCGTGGACCGGTTCCTCGAGGACGCCTTCGAGGTGGACGTGGACGCGATCGCCGACGGCCGCCGTGTCGTGATCGGCGGCATCATGCAGCATATCGAGGAGGCGGGGGTCCATTCGGGCGACTCGTCGGCGGTCCTGCCGAGCTATCGTGTGGACCCGCGGCATCTGCCGGTGATCCGCGACACGACGCGCCGTCTCGGGCGCGCGCTCGGGGTCGTCGGGCTCATGAATGTCCAGTACGCGATCCGCGACGGGATCGTCTACGTGCTCGAGGTGAACCCGCGCGCCTCGCGCACCGTGCCGTTCATCTGCAAGGCGACGGGGGTGCCGCTGGCGCGGATGGCGGCGCGGCTTCTGGCCGGCCGGACTCTGGAGGATCTGGGTCTCACAGAGGACCTGGACGTGCGGCACGTGTTCGTGAAGGCGCCGGTGTTCCCCTTCCTGAAGCTGCCCGGGGTGGATACCGTTCTCGGTCCCGAGATGCGCTCCACCGGCGAGGTCATGGGATCCTCCGACGACTTCGGGCTGGCGTTCGCAAAGGCCCAGATTGCCGCGGGATGGAGCATCCCGACGTCGGGGACGGCGTTCCTCTCGGTGCACGATCAGGACAAGCCGGCGCTGCTTCCGGTGGCGCGCGATCTGGTCGCGCTGGGGCTTAACCTGACGGCCACGCGCGGCACGGCCGCCTTCCTGGAAAGCCACGGCGTTCCGGTCGAGAGGATTTTCAAGGTGAACGAGGGCAGGCCGAACGTCGTGGACCTGATACGGAGCCGCCGGATCCAGCTCATCGTGAACACCCCTCTGGGGCGCGAGTCGTATTACGATGAGGCCGCGATCCGAAAGAGCGCGATCCTGCACGGTGTGCTCTGCGTGACGACGCTCACGGGGGCTTCGGCGACAGTGGCCGGGATTCGATCGCTTCAGAAGAGGGCGTTGGCCGTCTCGCCGCTTCAAGAGCTCTACACGAGCGGCCAGGTGAGAAAGCCGGGTGCGGGGGTCGGATGATGCCGAAAGCGGCGGTTCGGAAAACGGGCGGTGGACAGCGAGGGGGATCCGCGACGCGCGAGGTCGCCCTTCGCCGGCTCGATCTGCTCCATGCGGGCGGTGCCGGGGTGGCGCTCCTCTTCCTGTATGCGATCACGGCCTGCCGGACGATTCACACGGGCGACAGCCCGGAGCTTGCAACGGCCGCCGCCGTCTTCGGTGTCGCCCATCCGCCGGGCTACCCGCTCTACACGCTCGTGAGCGCGCTGCTCGTCCACGCGTTTCCGATCGCGAACAAGGCGTTCGCCGCGAATCTCACATCGTCGCTTTACGGGGCCGTGACGGTCGCGGGCGCCTGGCTTCTCCTTCGACGGTTCGGCGCGCATCCCCTCGGATGCTGGTTCGGGGCTCTCGTGCTGGGCCTTGGACAGACGTTCTGGCTCGAATCCGCGCGGGCCGAGGTCTACAGCTTCGACCTGATGCTCTTCGTCCTGGCGCTCCACGCCGCGCTCACGGCCGCGACGACTCCCGGCCGCGGGCGGCTCTTCACGGCCGGGCTCATCGTGGGTCTGTGGATCGGCCATCGGTTCGTGAATCTGGTCTATCTCGTTCCGCTCCTCGTCCTCGTCCGGCCGGCGCTCTTTCGCCTTCCGCGGCGAGGACGGTTTCTGCCGGCGGCCGCGGGGTTCGTGGTCTCGCTGCTCGCGTACGCCTACCTTCCGCTGGCGAGCGCGGTGGATCCGCCGCTCGACATCGGCGATCCCGAGACCTGGAGCCGCTTCTGGACCGTCGTCACGGCCGGGCAGTACTCGCGGCACCTAGCGAGCAGCTCTGCTGCTCTGTCGGCGCTCCGACTCGGTCACTACGTGGTGCGGCTCCCGTGGCAGGCAGGCGCCGGGGCGCTGGCGG
>JAGVPR010000250.1 GCA_020052115.1 Candidatus Eiseniibacteriota bacterium | reverse complement strand
TGCCCGTTTGCCACCAGGCCGCCGAACCGATACAGTGGTCCGGGTGCGGCGCCCGCGCCCTCTGCCGGGCGCGGCCTCGCGGCCCGTGACCTGGAGTTCCATGTTCCGCTACCGATCAGACGACCCGAAGGTGATGTCGTTCCTCGAGCACCTCGAGGAGTTCCGGCAGGTCATCCTCGCGAGCCTGGTCGCGGTCCTGGCGGCGACGGTCGTCTGCTGGTTCCTCTCGGGCCGCATCCTCGATTACGTCGTCCTACACTCGATCGGTCATGCCCAGTTCCTGCGGCCCACGGAAGCGTTCTCGACCCGCTTCAAGATCGCCTTCTTCTTCGGGTTCGTCATCGCCCTCCCGTACGTGGCGATCCGACTCTGGTCGTTCATCGGCCCGGGGCTCTTCCGGAGCGAGCGCACCGTCGTGGTGCCGGCCGCGATGTCCTCGAGCTTGCTGTTCCTGTCCGGGATGGCGTTCTCCTACTTCGTGATCACGCCGATGATGCTCAAGCTGCTCGTCGGCTTCGGCACCGAGCATGTCGAGGCGAACATCGCCGTCGGCTATCTGCTCGGTTTCATCATGAAGATGGCACTGGCGTGCGGGCTGCTCTTTCAGCTTCCGCTCGTCGTGGCGGCGCTCACGCGATTCGGCGTCGTGACGCCGGGCTTCCTCTGGAAGAAGTGGCGCCATGCCGTGCTGATCATCTTCGTCGTGGCAGCCGTCGTGACGCCGGGCGACGGACCATCACAGATCGTGCTGGCCGCGCCCGTGGTGGCCCTCTATTTCATCAGCATCGCGGTCTCGAGCCTCGTCGTGCGGCGGATGAAGCCCGGCGGGGAAGGGCAGGCAGGCGAGGCCGAGGTCGCAACGGAAGCCGCGGCGGCGACGCCGGGGAGGGAAGATGGCTAACGGTGGGCTTCTCCTGGCGGTGGACATCGGCAATACGAACGTCGTGCTCGGCGTGCTCGAAGGCCAGAGGATCCTGGAACAGTGGCGGCTCTCGTCGTACGTGGGCCGAACCTCTGATGAGATCTCGCTCCTCTTCCGCGACCTGTGCCGGGACTACGAGAAGCCGCTCTCGGTGTCTCGCCGCGTCGCCATCGCCTCCGTCGTCCCGACGCTGACGCCGGCATTCGTCCGCGCGGCGGAGCGTCATTACGGCGCCGATCCGCTCGTGGTTTCGAACGACCTGGACCTCGGGATCGAGATCGCCTACGACGATCCATCCTCCGTCGGCGCCGACCGCATCGCGAACGCCGTGGCCGCGCGCCAGCTCTACGGCGAGCCGGCGATCATCGTGGACCTGGGGACGGCGACGACGCTAGACGTCGTCGCGAACGGCCGCTACGAGGGCGGCGCCATCGTCCCCGGCGTACTCACCTCGGCCGAGGAGCTGATGCGGCGCGCCGCGCGGCTCGCCCGTATCGAGATCCGCCGCCCCGATCGCGTCGTGGGCCGCACGACCGAGGAGTCGATGCAGGCCGGGATCTACTTCGGCGCGGTGGGGCAGATTGATGCGCTCGTGCGGCGGATCGTGGCGGAGATGAAGTTCAAGCCGCACGTGATCGCCACGGGCGGTCTCGCCTCTCTGGTCGCGGGCGACTCCGAGACGATCGAGACGGTGGACGACGCGCTGACGCTGAAGGGGCTGGAGATTCTGTACGAGAGGAACCGGCGCTAGCGGCGGGCGCCGGACTCCGCATCCGCGCCGCCCTCCCTCCGGAAGAACACCTTCTCGTTGAGCCAGAACTTCGCGATCGGCGGCGCGATCATCCCCAGCACATTCGCGATCAGGTAGTGCATCCCGAAGAAGTGCGTGAGCGCCCAGAGCACGCTGATGTTGCCGGTGAGATCGATCGCCCCGGTCACCGCGTTGTAGGCGACGAGCTGCCTGAGGAACGAAATGCGCTGGCCTGCGAACCGGTCCTTCCACGCCCAGCAGCGAAACCAGACGAAGTTGTGGACGATCGCGATCTCGATCGCGAGAACGCTCGCGAGCACGAGCGGCAGGCCGAGAACGCCTTTGAAGAGGTAGAGACCGGCCGAATTGACGCCGGCGCCGAGCGCGGCCACGAGAGCGTACTTCGCGCCCCGGGAGACGAGCGGCAACAACAGCTTGGCGAGCGCCGGGAAGGCGCGCGGCCATGCGCCAGGTTCGGGCAAGCGCCCGCCGAGCATCTTGTTCCTGTCCGTGGATGACATTCGCCGGCTCGAGTTCTCCAAGATGCCCTGTGTTCCTCGCGATCCGCCGTGCGGGGAGCGCCACCATCGCCGCGGCGGTCGCGACCCCCGCGACATCGTAGATGGTCGCGCCCACGCCGAGGAAGCGAAAGGGGGCGGAACAGGCGGGCCTCGCGCCGACTTCTATGTAACATTAGTAATAACAAGACGTTGCGGAATCTCCCGGCATCTGGGACACCTCCCCGGCCGGGCCTCACTCGCCCCTTGCGTCCGCTCCACCTCTCGGCTAATCTCCGAGTTAGCACTCTTCACCCGCCAGTGCTAACAGATCGAGCGTCCCGCCCGGGCCGCTCTTGGACCTATCCCGAAGAAGGGGGCGTCAATGAATTTCCGTCCGTTGGGCGACCGAGTCCTGATCAAGGCACTCGAGGATTTCGAGCAGAAGGTCGGTGGGATCATCATTCCCGACACGGCGAAGGAGCGACCGCAGAAAGGCGAGGTCGTCGCCGCCGGCGACGGGCGTCGCACGGACGAGGGCAAGCGTGTCGCTCTCGAAGTCAAGCCGGGCGACAAGATCCTCTTCGGCAAGTACTCCGGCACGGAGATCCGACTCGATGACGAGGACTACCTGATCCTCTCCGAGTCCGAGATCCTCGCGCGGCTGTAAGCGCGCGGGCCGCGACCGCACACATCGTCCATACGAAACCACCGAATAGAGGAAGAAGGAGGTCTGACTCATGGCGAAGCAGCTCGAGTTCGACGCCGCGGCACGTGATGCGTTGCGACGCGGCGTGGACAAGCTGGCCGAGGCCGTCAAGGTGACGCTCGGTCCGCGCGGGAGAAACGTGGTGCTCGACAAGAAGTGGGGCGCTCCCGCGATCACGAATGACGGCGTGACGATCGCCAAGGAGATCGAGCTGGAAGACGCCTACGAGAACATGGGCGCTCAGCTCATCAAGGAAGTGGCGACGAAGACGCAGGACGTCGCCGGCGACGGCACGACGACGGCGACGGTTCTCGCCCAGGCGATCGTGCGCGAGGGCCTTCGCCATGTCACCGCAGGGGCGAATCCAATGTCCCTGAAGCGGGGCATCGAGAAGACGGTTGCGGTCATCACCGAGGACCTCAAGTCGAGGAGCCAGGCGATCAAGGGCCGCGATGACATCGCCCACGTGGCCACCATCTCGGCGAACAACGACACGACCATCGGCAACCTGATCGCCGACGCGATGGAGAAGGTGGGCAAGGACGGCGTCATTACGGTCGAGGAGGCGAAGACGATCACGACGACGCTCGAGGTCGTCGAGGGTCTTCAGTTCGACCGCGGCTATCTCTCGCCTTACTTCGTCACCGACGCCGAGCGCATGGAGGTCGTCCTCGAGGACGTCTTCGTCCTGATCCACGACAAGAAGATCTCGAGCATGAAGGACCTGCTCCCGGTCCTCGAGAAGACGGTGCAGATCGGGAAGCCGCTCCTCATCATCGCCGAGGACATCGAGGGTGAGGCGCTGGCCACGCTCGTCGTCAACAAGCTGCGCGGCGTGCTCTCCTGCTGCGCGGTGAAGGCGCCGGGCTTCGGCGATCGCCGCAAGGCGATGCTCGAGGACATCGCGATCCTGACCGGCGGCCGCGCGATCTCCGAGGAGATCGGCATCCGGCTCGAGAACGCGACGACCGGCGACCTGGGCCGCGTCAAGCGCGTCACCGTGGACAAGGACAACACGACGCTCATCGAGGGTCTCGGCAAGCCGGAGGAGATCAAGGAGCGCATCGGCCAGATCCGGCGTCAGATCGAGGACACGACCTCGGACTACGATAAGGAGAAGCTGCAGGAGCGCCTCGCGAAGCTGGCGGGCGGCGTGGCCGTCGTGCACGTCGGCGCCGCGACCGAGATGGAGATGAAGGAGAAGAAGGCCCGCGTCGAGGATGCCCTTGCGGCAACCCGCTCGGCGGTGGAGGAGGGGATCGTCGCCGGCGGCGGCGTCGCGCTCCTTCGCGCGCAGAAGGCGGCTCTCGCCCTCGATTTGTCGGGCGAGGAGCGGCTCGGGCGGGACATCGTGGTGCGCGCCCTCGAGGAGCCGGCACGCCTCATCGCCACGAACGCCGGCGCCGAGGGGTCCATGGTCGTCGAGCGCATTCGGTCCTCGGAAGGCAACATCGGCTACAACGCGCTGAGCGGCGTGTTCGAGGACCTCGTCAAGGCCGGCGTCGTGGATCCGACGAAGGTCGTGCGCTCCGCTCTCCAGAACGCCGCCTCGATCGGTTCGCTCCTCCTCACCACCGAGACGATCATCACGGAGCGTCCGGAGCAGGATGAGGACGACAAGAAGAAGAAGGGCGGTCGCGGCCGCTGAGGCTCGGCGCAGAGGATACGATGGCCCCGGTGGCGCAGGCCGCCGGGGCCGTTTCGCCTTGACTCGCCCCCGTTCGCCTTCTTATGTTCTTCTCCATGTTTGAGTTATCGAAAAGCAGACGCCTCGCGAGCCTGCCGCCCTACCTCTTCGAGGAGATGGATCGCCGCAAGGAGGAGGCCCGGCGAGCGGGGCGGGACATCATTGATCTCGGGGTCGGGGACCCGATCGAGGGTCCGCTGCCCGAGATCGTCGAGGCACTGGCGCGCGCGTCGAGCCGCCCCGACGTTCACGGCTACTCGACAGCCGGCACGCGCGAGCTCCGGGAGGCGATCGCGGCATGGTTCGAGCGCCGCTTCGGCGTTCGGCTCGATCCATGGGAGGAAGTCGTTCCGCTCATCGGCTCGAAGGAGGGCCTCGCGCACCTTCCGCTCGCGCTGGCGGACCCGGGCGATCGCGTGCTCGTCCCGGATCCGGGCTACCCGGTCTATCGCTCCGCGACGAGCTTCGCGGGGGCGGAACCTGTTCGCTGGCCGCTCGATCCGGGCGCCGGCTTCCTGCCGGATCTCGACGCAGGTGAGAAGGCGCGCGCGAAGCTCGCGTTTCTCAACTACCCGAACAATCCGACTTCGGCGACCGCCGGGGCCGATTTCTACGCTAAGGCGGTCACGTTCGCCCGCCGCACGGGGACGCTCCTCGTCAACGATGCGGCCTATTCCGAGGTCACATTCGACGGTTATCGCGCGCCGAGCCTTCTCGCGACCGACGGGGCGCGCGAGGTCGCCGTGGAGATCCACTCCCTCTCGAAGACCTTTCACATGACGGGATGGCGGGTCGGGTTCGCGGCCGGCGCGAGGCGCGCCATCGCGGCGCTTCGCGAATTCAAGGCGAACGTGGATTCCGGCATCTTCAAGCCGATCCAGTTCGCCGCGGCGGAAGCGCTCTCGCTCCACTACGAGCGCGCGGCGACGGCCGTGCGCGGTTACTATCTTCTGCGCAGGGACCGTGCGGTGGAGGGGCTTCGGCGGGCCGGCTGTCCGATCGAGCCGCCGAAGGCCACGTTCTTTCTGTGGGCGCCCGTGCCGGCGGGGACCGGTTCGCTGGCGTTCGCCGGCCGCCTGCTGGATGAGGAGGGGGTCGTCGTCGCGCCCGGGGTCGGATTCGGACCGGGGGGCGAGGGCTACGTGAGGCTCTCGATGACCAACAGCGTGGAAGCGATCGAGGAAGCGGTCGCGAGGATTGCGAGGATGGCGCCATGGAAATGATCCGGTTGCGGAGGCTCGCTATTTTCCCGCGTCTCGGCGTGGACGACCACGAACGGCTCGCCGTCCAGCGCGCCGAGGTGGACCTCACTCTCTGGGCGAACTTGCGCCGCGCGGCGGATTCCGACGATCTGCCGCAGACGGTGGATTACACGCGCCTCTACGATCTCGTGCAGGATGTCGCGTCGCGCCGCCCCTACCATCTCGTCGAGGCTCTCGCCGAGACGATCGTGAAGGAAGTCATCGCGCACTTCCCGGTGGTCCGCGTTCGCGCCCGCGTGCGAAAGATCCACCTGCCCTTCCGCGCGAACCTCCAGTGCATCGAGGTCGAGTTCGAGGAGCGGGCCCCCGCGCGCGGCGCCAAGCCGGCCGCTAGGCGACCCAAGCAGGCTCCGAAGCCGTCCCC
>JAGVPR010000063.1 GCA_020052115.1 Candidatus Eiseniibacteriota bacterium | reverse complement strand
GCAGAAGCCGCCGCGCGCGCGGCCGGGGACCGGGGGCGGGTGAGCTGATGGCGCTTCAGCAGGGACCTCTCGTGAGCGTGGTGACGCCCGTCCACAACGGCGAGCGGTTCCTTCGCGGTTGCATCGAGAGCGTGCTCGCCCAGACCTTCACGAATTGGGACTACACGATCGTTGACAACTGCAGCACGGACAAGACGCCGGACATCGCGCGCGAGTACGCGGCGCGAGATCCCCGGATCCGGGTTCACTGCAACGAGAGCTTCGTTCCCGTGATCGCGAACTACAACAACGCGCTCCGCCGGGCGTCGCCGGCCGGCAAGTACTGCAAGGTCGTCGCGGCGGACGACCGCCTTCTCGAGGAGTGCCTCGAGAGGATGGTGCGGCTCGCGGAGGAGCACCCCAGCGTGGCGATCGTCGGGGCCTACGGTCTTCAGGGAGCGCGTGTTTCGTGGTACGGGCTGCCGTACCCCGGGGCCGTCGTGAGCGGACGCGAGGTCTGCCGCATGCGGCTCATGGGCGGGAAGTACGTCTTCGGAACGCCGACATCGCTTCTCTACCGCGCGGATATCGTGAGGAGCCGTCACGCTTTCTTCAATGAGTCGAACCTGCACAGCGATTCCGAGGCGTGCATGGAGTTTCTCGAGCACCACGATTTCGGTTTCGTCCATCAAATTCTCACGATCCAGGGCGTACGGCCGGATTCGCTCACGTCGTTTTCGCGGAGCTTCGAGACCTATCTCCCCGGCCTGCTCCACGAGCTCGAGACCTACGGGCCGAAATACCTCGGGACGGGAGAGCTCGAGAGCCGGATCTCGGAGCACCTGCGGGAGTACTATCGGTATCTCGGCTCGCAGGTGTTCAGACGCCGCGGCCGGGAGTTCTGGGAGTATCACCGCGCGAAGCTCGCCGGCGCGGGGCACCCGCTCGGCGCGACGCGGCTCGTGTGGGTCGCCATCTCCCACGTCCTCGATCTCGCGCTCAACCCGAAGAGATCGTTCGAGGGGCTCGTGCGGCGGATGCGGCGGCGCCCGGATGAGGCGGAGGCGCCGGCCCGTTCGCCCGAGCGCTCGTTGAGGACGACATGACCGACGGCGGCCTGGTGGACCTGCGCGAGATCCAGCGGCGCTTGATCCCGGAAGAGGCGGGAGCGGCGATGCACGCCCTCATCCGCGAGCTCTACCCGATCTGCCGCAGCATCACCGGCGACGGCGTCCGGGAGACGCTGAGACGCATCGCCCGCGACATTCCGCTCAAGATCCACGAGATCCCGACGGGCACGCGGGTTCTCGATTGGACGATCCCCAAGGAATGGAACATCAAGGGCGCCTACATCAAGCGTTCCGACGGCTCGAAGGTGGTGGATTTCAGCGATTCGAACCTGCACGTGCTCAACTACAGCGCGCCCGTCCATGAGACGCTGACTCTCGAGAAGCTTCGCGAGCACCTGTCATCCATGCCGGAGCATCCTGACTGGATCCCGTACCGGACCTCCTACTTCGCCGAGCGGTGGGGATTCTGCTTGTCCCACAAGCAGCTCGCCGCGATGCGGGAGGGCCTTTACGAGGTGCGCATAGACAGCTCTCTCTCGGACGGTCATCTCACCTACGGCGAGATCTGCGTTCCCGGGAGGAGCACGGACGAGGTGCTCCTGTCGTGCCACGTCTGCCATCCGTCGCTCTGCAACGACAACTTGAGCGGCATCGCGCTCTGCGCCTTTCTCGCGCAAGAGCTCAGCCGATGCTCTCTCCGGTATTCGTACAGATTCCTGTTCATTCCGGGCACGATCGGCGCCATCACGTGGCTTGCACGGAACGAGAAGGGCGTGGAGCGGATCCGGCATGGGCTCGTGGTCGCTGGTGTCGGCGATGCCGGCGCCATGACGTACAAGCGAAGCCGGCGCGGCGACGCGGAGATTGATCGGGCCGTGGCGCGGGTGCTGGTGGATTCCGGGGATCCGCACGAACTGGTGGATTTCTCGCCGCACGGCTACGATGAGCGCCAGTACTGCTCTCCGGGGTTCAACTTGCCGGTCGGCTCGCTCACGAGAACCCCGCACGGACGCTACGCGGAGTACCACACCTCCGCGGACGGGCTGGATTTCGTGCGGCCCGCGAGCCTCGGAGACTCGTTCGCGAAGTATCTTTCGGTCATCGGCGTGCTCGAGAGGAACCGGGCGCTCTTGAACCGGAATCCCAAAGGCGAACCGCAACTCGGCCGCAGGGGGCTGTACCGCGATGTCGGAGGACACGTGGAGGCCCGCGAGCTGGAGTCTGCGATGCTCTGGGTGTTGAACCTCTCCGACGGGGGATGTTCGCTGCTGGACATCGCCGAGCGGTCACGGTTGCGATTCGAACAGATCGAGACGGCGGCCGGTCTCCTCGAAGGGAGCGGCCTGCTCACGGAAATCGCCAGCGCAAGAGGTGATGCGAGATGAAGGTCGTGCTGTTCTGCGGCGGTCTTGGGACGAGACTGGGCGAGCTGACCGAGAACGTGCCGAAGCCTCTCGTGAAGATCGGATACAGGCCGATCCTATGGCACCTGATGAAGTACTACGCCCATTACGGCCACAAGGAGTTCATTCTCTGCCTGGGATATCGGGGCGACAAGATCAAGGAGTACTTCATCAACTACAACGAGTATCTCTCCAACGACTTCACCATGAAGGACGGAGGGCGGGATCTCCGGCTCGAGAACAGCGACATCAGCGACTGGAGCATCACGTTCGTGGATACAGGGCTGGGATCGAACATCGGCCAGCGTCTGAAGGCGGTCGAGAAGCACCTCGACGGCGAAGAGGCGTTTCTGGCGAACTACGCCGACGGCCTGACGAACCTCCCCTTGCCGCGGCTGATCGAGTTCTTCCGGACGAGCGGCAAGACAGCCGTCTGCCTGTGCGTCAAGCCGCCGCACTCATTTCACGTGGTCAAGATGGGCGATGGGAGCGCGGTCGAGAGCATCGAACACGTGCGAGAGACCGACACCCTGATCAACGGCGGGTTCTACGTATTCAAGCGCGAGATCTTCGACTACATCAAGCCGGGCGAGGAGCTGGTCGTCGAGCCGTTCAAGCGGCTCATCGCGGAGAAGCGGCTCCTGGGATTCCGGTACGATCAGTTCTGGTGCATGGACACGTTCAAGGAGCATCAGGAGCTGACGGACATGTACAACAGCGGCAGCGCCCCCTGGCAGGTCTGGAAGGCCGCCCCGGGCGCGGACGCGCCGGAGCGCGGGTGAACGGCATGCTGAGGATCGCGTTCGAGAGAAAGAGCGGGGAGCCGTTCCGGATACTCTGCCTGGGAGCGCACAGCGACGACATCGAGGTGGGCGCCGGCGGCACCGTGCTGCGGCTGCTCGACGAGATGCCGGAGTCGAGCGTGCATTGGGTCGTGCTGGGCGCCTCCGGCGAGAGGGCCGACGAAGCGAAAGCGAGCGCGAAGTTGTTCCTCGAGAAGGCGGCGAGGAAGGAGATCGTGGTCAAGGGGTTCCGGGATGGGTTCTTCCCGTACACGGGCGGGGAGATCAAGGACTACTTCGAGAAGCTCAAGGCGGAGATCTCCCCCGATCTCATCCTCACGCACCATCGTCACGACTTGCATCAAGACCACGGGCTCGTCTCGGAGCTGACCTGGAACACGTTTCGCAGCCACCTGATCCTCGAGTACGAGATCGTGAAGTACGACGGAGATCTCGGAGTCCCCAACTTCTATGTTCCTCTTCCGGAGTCCGTCTGCCGGCGGAAGGTGGGGTACATCATGGGGTGTTTCCGGAGCCAGAGATCGCGCGCGTGGTTCACCGAGGACACGTTCCTTGCGATGCTCCGGATCCGCGGCGTCGAGTGCAACGCCGCGGAGCGCTACGCCGAGGCGTTCTACTGCCGCAAGGCCGTGTACTGAGATCGCGAGCGGGCATGCCGGCCGACACCCACACGGAGATGAAACCGGAAACGGAGGCCCGGGCCGCTCAGGCGGCGACCGGCCGTCCCGGGCGTCAGACGATCGGCTGGACCCGAGGCGAACGCGGAACGCTCCGCGAGCTCTGGGAGTACCGCGAGCTCTTCTACTTCTTCGCCTGGCGCGACGTGAAGGTCCGGTACAAACAGACCTTTCTCGGCGTGCTCTGGGCCCTGATCCAGCCGTTCTTCACGATGGTGGTGTTCACGCTCCTCTTCGGACGCGTGGCGCGCATCCCCACGGAGGGCATTCCGGGTCCGATCTTCTACCTCACCGCGCTCCTGCCCTGGACCTACTTCTCATCCACGCTGAGCGGCGCGGGGATGAGCCTGATCTCGAACTCCAACCTCCTGACGAAGATCTACTTTCCGCGCGTCATCCTGCCCGCGGCTGCCGCCCTCAGCGGACTCGTGGATTTCCTGATCGCGTGCGTTCTGCTCGCCGCGATCATGGCGTACTACCATGCCCCCGTGGGGTGGGGGTTGCTCCTCTGGCCCGTGCTCGTCGCTCTGCTCATCCTGCAAGCGCTCGGCGTGGGGCTCTTCCTCGCCGCGGTGAACGTGCGGTATCGCGACGTGAAGTACGCGATCCCTTTCATGATCCAGTTGTGGCTCTTCGTCACACCGATCATCTATCCATCGAGCATGGTCCCCGAGAAGTTCCGCTGGCTCGTCGCGCTCAACCCGATGAGCGGCTTGATCGAGGCCTTCCGGCACACCGTGGCGCCGGGGCAGGCCGTGAACTGGCCCATGCTTGGATTCTCCGCGGCTTTCACCATCGTCGTATTCGCGGCCGGCGCGGCGTATTTCAAGCGCACCGAGATGGCCTTCGCCGACATCATCTGAGAGGGAATCGAGCACGTGGGACAGAGCATCGAGGTCCGCGGTCTCTCGAAGCGCTACCGGATCGGGCGGCTCCAGCGCAACGCGATGATCCGCGAACGGGTCGCTGAATTCGTGAAGCGCCCGTGGGGCCGCGGCCGCGGGGAGCCGGATTCGATCTGGGCGCTCCGCGACGTCACGTTCGATGTGGCCGGCGGCGAGGTCGTCGGCATCATCGGGCGCAACGGCGCCGGGAAGAGCACGCTCCTCAAGATCCTCTCGAAGATCACCTATCCGACCGCGGGCAGCGTCGGCGTGCGGGGGCGTGTCGCCTCGCTGCTCGAGGTCGGGACGGGGTTCCACGACGAATTGACCGGCCGCGAGAACGTCTACCTGAACGGCTCGATCCTCGGCATGCGGAAGCGGGAGGTCGAGCAGCGCTTCGATGCGATCGTCGAATTCTCGGGCGTCGAACAGTTCATTGACACGCCGATCAAGAGGTACTCCTCCGGGATGCGCCTGCGGCTGGGATTCGCGGTCGCGGCGCACCTCGACCCCGACGTGCTCATCGTGGACGAGGTGCTCGCGGTGGGCGACGCCGGCTTCCAGAAGAAGTGCCTCGAGACGATGGATGGGCTTCGGGGCGGCGGCCGCACGGTGCTCTTCGTCTCGCACAACATGGCTGCGGTGGAGAACCTCTGCTCGCGCGGAATCTGGATAGACGCCGGCCGGATCACGCAGGACGCGCCGGCGAAGGATGTCATCCGCGCCTATCTCGCGAGCTTCGCGGGAGAACCGCAGGGCGGACACGATCTCTCGAACTCCGAGGGCCGAGTGGGGAGCGGGGAGGTTCGATACACGAAGCTCGAGTACCTGGCGCCGGACGGGACGCCACGTCAGACGACACGAAGCGGCGATGCGCTGGTGCTCCGTTTCCACTATCACGCGGAGAAGCCGGTTCACCAGCCGAGTTTCGGTTTCAGGCTCTACACGGGGATGGGGACGCTCCTCACGGAGACGAGCACCTGGCATCACGGGATCGGGATCAACCGCATCGAGCCGGGAGACGGCAGCCTGGACCTCGAGATTGATCTGCTCAACCTGCTCCCCGGGAGATACTGGTTCTCGCTCTGGGTCACAGGCACCGGCGGAACCCCGGTCTATGACGGGGATGTGCGCGTCCCGCTGGACGTCGAAGTGTCGAACGTCTACGATTCGGGACGCATCCTGGATAGCCGCAACGGGATCGTCTACTTCCCGCAGCGATGGAACGTCCCAGTGAAATGACCTCGGGCGGCCGGAGCAGCGCGCCGTCCGTCGGGCGGCCGTCGCGTTCCCGGCACGGAGGGTTGAGTGCGAAGGGTGTTGTTGACCGGCTCCCACGGATACATCGGCATGGTGTTGGCGCCCATGCTCATCGAGAGCGGATATGACGTCGTCGGCATGGACAGCGATCTCTACGAGCAGTGCGGCTTCCTCGACGCGGCCACCGGCTTCCCGCTCATCCGGAAGGACATCCGGGATGCCGACATTTCGGATTTCCGCGGCGTGTACGCGGTGTTGCATCTCGCCGCGCTCTCGAACGATCCGCTCGGCGATCTCAACCCGCAGCTGACCTACGAGATCAACCACGCCGCCTCGGTACGGCTGGCCGTTCTGGCGAAGGAGGCGGGGGCGGAGCGTTTCATCTTCTCGTCGTCATGCAGCCTCTACGGCGCCGCGGCAAGCGACGATAGGCTCACCGAAGCCGCCGTGCTCAGTCCCGTGACGCCGTACGGCGAGTCGAAGGTCATGGTGGAGCGAGACGTTCAGGCTCTGGCCGGGGACGGATTCAGCCCCGTCTTTCTGCGAAACGCGACGGCCTACGGCGTCTCCCCGCGGATGCGGTTCGATCTCGTCCTCAACAACCTCGTCGCCTGGGCGTTCACCACGGGAAAGGTCCTCATCAAGAGCGACGGGACGCCGTGGCGTCCGCTCGTGCACATCGAGGATATCTCGCGGGCGTTTGTCGCGGCCCTGGATGCGCCCCGGGAGGTCGTGCACAACAAGGCGTTCAACGTCGGCATCAACGAGGAGAACTACCAGGTCCGGGAGCTGGCGGAGATCGTCCGGGAGACGGTGCCCGGCTGCACCATCAAGTACGCGCCGGGCGGCGGGCCGGACAAGCGCAACTATCGCGTGGATTTCAGCGTGGTTGCGAAGGCGCTGCCGGAGTTCAAGCCACGCTGGAACGCGCGAAAGGGCGCCGAGGAGCTGCTCGAATCCTACCGGCGCGTCGGGCTGGCGCTCGAGGATTTCGAGGGACCGCGCTTCAAGAGGATAGACCACATCAAGAAGCTTCTCGGCACCGGGCAGCTCGACGGAACCCTCCGGTGGAGCAAGGGATGAGCGGCGTGCAATCGGAGGAAGGATCTCTGAAGGGCGCGGGCTCCGAGGCCGGGCCGCGCTGCCGGTTCTGCGGCGCGGCGCTGCGGCACACCTTCGTGGATCTGGGGATGTCGCCGCCCTGTGAGAGCTACCGAACGGCGGCTGAGCTCAACGAGATGGAGCCCTTCTACCCGCTCCACGTGCGTCTATGTCATGAGTGCTACCTGGTGCAGCTCGATGAGTACGTGACTCCCGAAGCCCTCTTCACCGAATACGCTTACTTCTCGTCCTACTCCACCGCATGGCTCGATCATGCGAAAAAGTACACGGATCTCATGATCGAGCGGTTCGGTCTGGGCTCACAGAGCCTGGTCGTCGAGCTGGCGAGCAACGACGGCTACCTCCTGCAGTATTTCGTGAAGCGCGGGATCCCGGTCCTCGGGGTGGAACCGGCGGCGAACGTGGCCGCCGTCGCGGTGAAGGCAGGCATTCCGACCGTCGTGCGGTTCTTCGGGCGCGAGCTGGCGAGCGAGCTGGCAACTTCCGGCAAGCGGGCCGACCTCGTCGTCGCCAACAACGTCCTCGCGCAGGTGCCGGATCTCAACGACTTCGTCGCGGGGATCACACTACTCCTCAAGCCGCGCGGGGTCGCCACGATCGAATTCCCGCACCTCGAGCGCCTCATGGAGGGGAACCAGTTCGACACCATCTACCACGAGCATTTCTCTTACTTCTCTTTCATCACGGCGCAGAAGATCTTCGCCGCGCACGGGCTGACGCTCTTCGACGTCGAGGAGCTCTGGACGCACGGCGGATCCCTGCGGCTCTTCGCGCGTCACGCCGCCGACGATTCGAGGCCGGTGACCGCCCGCGTCGCCGAGATGGTCGAGCGCGAGACTGCCGACGGGTTCTTGTCAATCGAACGCTACGCGACGTTCGCCGAGCGCGTGAAAGAGACCAAGCGCCGGCTCCTCGAGTTCCTCATCGGCGCGAAGCGCGAAGGGCTGTCCATCGCCGGGTACGGAGCGCCGGGCAAGGGGAATACGCTGCTGAACTACTGCGGCATCCGCTCGGACTTCCTGGAATTCACCGTGGATCGGAGCCCGTACAAGCAGGGGCGCTTCCTGCCGGGGACTCACATCCCGATCCTGCATCCGGATGCGATTCGCGAGAGGCGGCCCGACTACATCCTGATCCTGCCCTGGAACATCAAGGATGAGATCATGGCGCAAATGTCCTACATCCGCGAGTGGGGCGGCCGGTTCGTGGTGCCGATCCCCGAGGTGAGGATCTATCCGTGATCTTCAAGGCGGCGCCGCTCGCGGGGGCCTTCATCGTCGAGATGGAGAAGCTCGAGGATGAACGGGGCTTCTTCGCGCGCTCGTGGTGCCGTGACGAATTCCGGACCCACGGCTTGAACCCGCAGCTCGCCCAGTGCAGCGTCTCCTTCAATGAGAAGAAGGGGACGCTGAGAGGGATGCACTACCAGGCCCGGCCCCACGAAGAGGCGAAGCTGATCCGTTGCACGAGAGGCTCGATCCACGACGTCATCATTGATATCCGCCCCGCATCCGTCACGTTCAGGCGTCACCTCGCGATCGTGATGAACCCTTCGGATGGGCGGATGCTCTACGTGCCCGAGGGGTTCGCGCACGGATTCCTCACGCTCGAGGATGACACGGAGATCTTCTACCAGATGTCGGTGGCCTATCATCCCGAATCGTCCCGGGGATTCCGCTGGAACGACCCCGTTTTCGGGATCGAGTGGCTCGCCGATGTCTTGGTGATCTCGGATCGGGACCGAGACTGTCGAGACTTCGATCCCTCCGCCATCTGAGGGCGTTTCATCGCCTCCACCTCCCCTCCGAGTCTGCTTGCCCGCATTTGGCATTTCGAAAACTAGCAAGTGCATTCCGGATCTCCAGCTCCTTTGACATCGCCTCCCGCGCCAGGCACACTCATGGGTGTCCGTCAGCCGCCCCGCCGATTCAGGAGGCCGACGGCCTTCGAGCAAGGACCCAGCCGACCAGGACCTCATGATCTCCTTTCGCTGTGCCAGGGGGTTTGCGCGCATGTCGAGAATGCTGCATCTGCCAAGGACCGCGTCCAAGATCGGCGCACTGAAGTTTCTTCCGGTCCTCGCCGCGGCTGCCTTCGTCGGCGTGACGCCGCGCCCGGTCTTTTCGCAGACGGCGCCGCCGGGCTTCTTCATCGAGGATGCGTTTCCGACGGCGTCCTTCAGCCTTCCGTCGTTGATCGTGTTCGTTCCCGACGGCCGGAGACTCGTCGTCGAGAAGGAAGGGCGGGTCTGGGTCGTCACGGCGGGCGGAGTCAAGCTGTCCACCCCGTTCATCGATCTCTCGGTGAAAGTGCTGTCCAACGACGACCGCGGGCTGCACGGCGTGGTCTTCGACCCGGACTTTCCCGCGAGCCGGTGGGTCTACCTGCTCTACACAGCCGACCCCGACAGCGACGGCGCCGATGTCAACGTCGGCGCCTTCGGCAGACTCGAGCGTTATCAAACGAGCGTTGGAAACCCGGACGTGCTCGATCTCGCCACTCGCCAGATCCTCATCGGCGCGACGTGGGAATCGGGGATCCCGGAGCCTCCCTCGAATCGCCACCACATGGTGGCGACCCTTCGCGTCGCCCAGGACAAGACGCTGCTGATCGGCTCCGGCGACGCCGCCAACGCCGACGGAGTGGACACGGGCGGATGGGATCCGCCGAGTTCGTTCGGGCCGGGAAGGACCGATCCGGCCGAGGACATCGGAGCCTTCAGGGCCCGCACGCTCAACAGCATGGACGGCAAGATCCTGCGTGTTGACAAGGAGACCGGACACGGCCTCGCTTCGAATCCGTACTGGGACGGGAACCCGGTCTCCGATCGCTCGCGAGTGTGGGCGTACGGGCTGCGCAATCCATTCCGGTTCTCGATCCGGCCCGGCACCGGCAGCACCGATCCCGCCGCGGGGCAGCCGGGCGTGCTCTACATCGGCGACGTCGGGTGGAACACGACCGAGGAGCTGAGCATCGCCAAGGAAGGCGGCCTCAATTTCGGGTGGCCCTGCTTCGAAGGCGCCTACGGTCAGCCGGGCTACCAGGCAGCGACCTCGACGTTCTATCCGAACCCGAACGTGCTCTGCCCGGCGGATACGAGCGCGGAGAATCCGCGGTCCGAGACCGCACCGGCCCTGTGGTGGGATCACGGCAACGGAGCCAACTCCAATCCCGCCGGCTGGGTGGGCAACTGCTCGATCGGCGGGGCGTTCTACACGGGCACATCGTATCCTGTGGCCTATCGGGGCGCGTATTACGTCGCGGACTACGGGCTCGGCTGGATCCGGCGGATCCAGGTGGACGCGAACGACAACGTCGTCGCGACGGACACGTTCATCGAGGGCGCCGGCGGCGTCGTGGACGTCGAGGCCGATCCCGTGACCGGCGACTTGTACTACATTGACATCAACACGAATTCTCTGCGGAGGATCCGCTACTCATCGGGTAATCTCCCTCCTGTCGTGAACGCCTCCGTGGACCCCGCGGCGGGCTACGTCCCACTGACGGTGACCGCGATCGCATCCGGGTCAACGGATCCGGAGGACGATCCGCTGACCTATCTCTGGGATTTCGGAGACGGCGGCATCTCGCACAGCGCGGACACGACGTACACCTACACGACTCCGGGCGCGTACCAGGCGACCGTCACGGTCAGTGACGGGAACGGCGGAAGCAGCCTCGCCGCGTTCGACGTCGTCGCGGGGCAGGTGCCTCCTCCGGGGAGCATCGTGGCGCCGCCGGACAGCTCGACCTTCCTCCAGAATGAGCCGCTGGCCCTGCTCGCGACACAAGTGGATACGACCCAGGGGCCGGCCACTTACCGCTGGGACATAGATCTTCATCACAACAACCATGTTCACCCCGCGGCCGAGACATACTACGGACTGTCCACGTCGTTCCTTCCGTCCACGCCGAACGACGGCGAGGCGTACCACTTGCGGATCCGCCTCTCGGTCACTCAGGGCGCGCTGACGGCGCTGGATTCCGTGAGCGTGTGGCCGCGGTTGAACCTGGTTCCCGTGTCGATCTCGTTCAACCCCGCCGTGCCTCTTGGTGGCGCGCCCATACAGGTCATCGCCCGCGTACGGAGCATCGGCGAGGTGGGGTCGTCGGAGTCCGCGTTCGAGGTGCGCGAGGGAGCGGTTGTCCTGGCGAGCGGGACGCTCGCGCCGATCCCCGATGGTGACAGCCTCGATGTCGTGGTCCCAATCGGATCCCTGCCGCTTGGAGCGCATGCGATCGAATTCGTGGCGGATTCCGCCGACGATCAGTTCGAGACCGACGAAACCGACAACGCGATCACGGGCACCGTGACGGTCGGCGGGTTGGTCGCCGCGTACGGCTTCGATGAGGGCGTGGGGCCCGTCGTGACCGATGCGTCGGGCCACGGGCTCACGGGGACGATCCAGGGCGCGACCTGGATCACCGGCGGGAGGTACGGGGGCGCGCTGTCCTTCGACGGCGCGAGTTCCTACGTCAATCTCGGGAATCCCTCGCTGCTGCATCTGACCGGCAGCCTGACGTTGAGCGCCTGGGTGAAGGCGGCGACGAATCCGGTGGATGACGGCCAGATCATCGCGAAGTCCGGCGATGTTTCGGGGTGGCAACTGAAGACGAGCCCCGACACCGGAGTTCATACCTTCGGCATGGCGGTATCGGGCGGCCCCGGCTCGTATACGGCGCGCCACAGCGCTACCGTCCGGTCCCTCGACGCCTGGTACTACGTCGCGGGAGTTTACGACGCGGCCTCGCAGACGCTGGACACCTACGTCAACGGCGATCTGGACAACGGCGTGCTGCTCGGAACGATCCCGGCGTCGCAATACGACCCGGCCCTGGACGTGAATATCGGCCGAAGGCTCGGGGGCTTCCACTTCAGCGGGGTCATTGACGAAATCCGCGTCTACAGCAGGGCCCTGTCGCCGGCGGAGATCCAGGCCGACATGAACACGCCGGTCGCGAGCACCGGTATTGTCGGGGTGCCGGAGATCGTTCCGGAGGGACCGCCGCCGGCGGGATACGAGCTCTCGCAAACCTATCCAAACCCGTTCAATCCGAGGACGACGGTGCGGTACGTGATTCCGAGGCAGGAGCGCGTGCGGCTGGAGGTGTTCACCGTGGCCGGCGAGCTCGTGGCCGTGCTCGTGGATCAGGTGCAGCCCGCGGGGCCGCACGAAGTCGCATTCGAGCCGAAGGGGATCGCGAGCGGCCTCTACTTCTGCCGGATGCGGGCCGGAAGCTTCAAGGCCGGCACGAAGCTCTTCTACCTCAGGTAGGACGTCCGGCCGCAGCGGTGGTAAACTCCACCCCAGCGAAAATGCTCACCACCGCCGTCGCCCGCGCGCTTCGCGGGCCGTGCGCTATCGGGCCCGGATCACGGTTGCTCGTCGCCGTCTCGGGAGGACCGGATTCGGTCGCGTTGCTGCATCTTCTGAGCGAGCTGGCGGCCGGGTTTCCCTTCACGCTCTCCGTCGCGCACTTCCATCACCGATTGCGCGGAAGTGACGCCGACGAAGACGCGCGCTTCGTCCGGGAAACGGCCCAACAACTCGGCGTGCCGGCCGTCGTCGGCGAGGCACGCGAGCCCATCCGGCGCCGCGGCGTATCTCCCGAAGCGGCGGCG
>JAGVPR010000085.1 GCA_020052115.1 Candidatus Eiseniibacteriota bacterium | reverse complement strand
GGCCTCGGCAAGCGGCGTCCTCTGCAGCTCGCGCAGCAAGGAGAGCGCCTGTGCCGAGAGCGCGCAGGACCCATCGGTGAGGGGGCGGCACGGATCGCACACTATTCCGCCGGCAGCGGACGCGAACCCGCCGAGCCGCTCCTCGCGCCCGCAGACGACGCAGCGCGACAACTCCGGCTTCAATCCCAAGAGATCGCACGCTTGGAGCTGGAAGGACCGGAGATAGAAGCTCCGGTTCTCGGACGCGCTCTTCTCGAGCGCGCCGAGCAGCGAAAGGGTCAAGTCCATGAGCGCGGGCGCCGGCTCCCCCGGCGCCAGGACGCGCCGGAGGAACTCCACGCCGGCGGACGCCGTCAGATAGCGATCCACGTCCTCCCAGAGCCCCACGTGGCAGTCGAGCGGATCCGCCTCGACGACGAGCTGGAGATCGCGGTGGCGCTTGTAGTAGAGA
Source organism: Candidatus Eiseniibacteriota bacterium (assembly GCA_020052115.1). Lineage (GTDB taxonomy): Bacteria > Eisenbacteria > RBG-16-71-46 > JAGVPR01 > JAGVPR01 > JAGVPR01. Next base: position 2,241 of record JAGVPR010000085.1, on the reverse strand, counting down.
ACCACCTGGCTGTGGGAGAACATCTCGAGACCCGCGCCGAAGCGGTTGCCCGGCGCCCGAGCCCCCTTCGCGATGCCCGAGAGCGATCCCTCGGCCCGCGTCAGGAGAAGGACGAGCCGGCTCGTGTCCCTGAACGGACGAGAGCTGAGCACGATCGCTTCGAGCGCCATGAGCGACACGAGCACCTCCGCATGCGGCGATTCAGTCGAGGCGAAGGGTGGCGGTTTCCAGCCGCTTCCGGCTGAAATCGAATTTCGCCGTGGCGGAACTGATCTCGTACGTCTCGAACGTGCAGCGGATCTCGCGCCGCTTCACGTCGAGTTCCCACCCGACGAGCGGGCTCCAGAGGCTGAACGCGGTCGGCAGCCCGTCCGGCAGGTCCCGCGCCTCCAACTCCGTCCGCTGCGCCGCGATCCGCTCCTCCTGCTCCGCCGTGAGCTCGGGGAAGCGCTCCAGCAGGCGCACCACGCATTCGCGCCCCCACCGGATCATCGTCCGCTCCGACTCGTGCAGGTCGCGGCGCGACAGGATCGGCTCGACCTGTTCCCTGTTCCGGCAACGCTCGAGAAGGAAGCGGCGGAGGAACGGATAGCGCGGTTCCACAGCCGCCCTCGGCCCGAAGAGGTTCCTCAGTAATCCCATCTCGCCGTCTCTCCTGTCGGCACCATTACATCACACGGACCAGCGACGGTCAAACGGGCGCAGCCTCAAGTCCCGGGCGGAAAGCACCGATACCGTTACACGTAGCTACGATTTCCGAGATCGCAACCGGAGGACTCATGACACGGTCGCAGCCGGCGGCCACACCGGGGCGCCTGGCGCCCGCGCACATCCTCGTGCTCGACGATGATCCCAACGTGCGCGAGATACTGAGCCAGTTGCTGCTCCTCGAAGGCCACGACGTCGAGACGGCGGAGTCGTTGTCGCAGGCGCGCACCCTACTGGACCAGCACTGGGATGCGGCGCTCATTGACGTCAGGCTGGGATCGCGGAATGGGCTCGACTTCCTGGCCGAGCTTCGGGCGCGCCAGCCGGATGTCGTCGCCGTCGTCCTCACGGGATTCTCCACGCCGCAGGTCGCGCTCAGAGCGCTGCAAGCCGGCGCGGACGATTACTTCGGCAAGCCCGTTGATCTGGAGAAGATCAAGATCGCGGTGCGGCGCGGGCTCGATCGCGTCGCCGCGACAACCGCGAACCGCGCCCTCATCCATGATCTTCGCGGCCTCAACGAGCAGTTGCGCCACGCGCGCTCCCTTCTCCTGCGCCGCGGCGTCTCGAACGCGGAGGAGGGCGCGGCGTACTTCGGCATCCTGAGCGAGGGAGCGGCGCGGGAGATCCGCGGCCCGCTGGCCGCCATCCGCACGTCGCTCGAGGTGCTCAACGAGGGCCGGGGGGGCGACGACCGTGCCGGCGAGCTCATTGACTACGCGCTCGGTGAAGCGGGCAAGATCGAGCGCGTCCTCGCCAACCTGGTCAGCCTCGTCCGTCCGAGTCGCGAGGCGGCCGTCGTGGACCTCGCCGAAACGCTCCAGAGCGCGTTGCGCTTCGCCGGCGAGGAGCTTTCGCGCCGGAAGATCACCGCCCTTGCCGACTCGAGCGAAGTCGCCCCGATCTCGGCGGAGCCCTGGAGCCTGCTGCGGACGCTGCTCAACTTGGTCTTGTGGAGCGTGGACCGGATGCCGTCCGGCGGACGGATCTCGGCACAGGTCCGCGTCTCCCCCGAAGAGGAACAAGCGGAATGCCGCCTCGCCGACACCGGGCCCGTCCCCCCTGCCGGGGAGATGGAAGCGCTCTTCGAGCCTCTCGATCCGAAATCGAGCGGCGCGCTGGGGCTGCCCGCGGCGCGCGCCATCATCGAAGCCATCGGCGGGCGCGTGTGGGCCGAGCCGAATCCGGCGGGGGGCATCGTCTTCTGCATACGGATCCCGCTGGCGGCCTCGGAGGATGTGGGCGGCACGGAGGCTACTGCGGCAGGCTGACCTTCACCGCAAGCACCGCCTGGCGTGTCGCCGCCTGCACCGTGATCAGCACTCGCCCGGCCGTGACCTGCTCGCCGACGCGCGGCATGCGTCCCAGGCGCCAGAGCACGAGGCCCGCCAGCGTCTCATAGCTCCCCGCCGGAAGGCGCACCTCGAAGATCCGCTCGAACTCCGCGCGGCGCATCGCCGCGCTCACGACCCACGTTCCCGGTTCGGTCGCAATCGCGACCGGCGCCGTGTCGCTCCGCCGCGTCTGACCGAG
>JAGVPR010000106.1 GCA_020052115.1 Candidatus Eiseniibacteriota bacterium | reverse complement strand
CGCCGCCGGCCCTTCCGGTCGAACCCGGCGCGCCGACACTACCCGTGACGGCCGCGGGGGTGCCGGTCCTTCGAATCGGGATCGCCACCGGGCTCGACACGCTCACGGTCGGGTGTGATGCAGAGTGGCGGATCTCGCTCCGCGGCAAGGCGCGGCGCCCGAATCGAAACGCCGGCGGCACGCGATGGTCTCTCCGTGCCGCGGGCGGAGGGGTCGGCGTCACCGACGATCTCGGCCGGTACCGCGGCGCGTTCGCGGAGACGCTCCGCTTCTACCCGGACGGCGACGGGGCGATCCGGGTCCTGGGGCGCGCGTATCGCGACACGATCGAGGTCTTTCGCGGAGGAGACGGCCGCCTCACCGTGGTGAGCGTCGTGGATGTCGAGGACTATCTGCGCGGGGTCGTCGCCCAGGAGATCGGCACGGGCGGGACCGATGCGCTGGAGGCGGTGAAGGCCCAGGCGGTCGCGGCGCGCACGTATGCGCTCTCCTACGTCGGCCGGTGGAAGGATTTGGGCTTCGATCTCTACGGCGATGTGCGCGATCAGGTGTATCTCGGCATCTCCGGGGAGCGGGAGCGATCCGATCGGGCCATCGCCGAGACGCGGGGCGTGGTCGGGCTCCATGACCGCGCCTACATTCGCGCGAACTACTGCTCCACCTGCGGCGGCCACACGGCGGGCAATGACGAGGTGTGGGACCAGGGCCCGTTGCCGTTTTTGCGTGGACGCGCGGACCGTAACGGAGACGGGAAGGACTTTTGCAGCGCGTCGCCGCACTACCGCTGGGAGGAGAAGATCCCCGCGGAGACGTTCTGGAAGAACTTCCGCGCATACCGTTTGGCTTCGGACGGCGAGGTCGCGGGCGAATCGCTCCGCGATGTGCACATTCAGCGTCGCTCGGAGAGCGGACGGGTGCGCGAGCTTCTCGTGCGGACCTCGAAGCGCGAGATCGTGGTGACCGGGGACGCGATTCGCTGGGCGGTAAGGCGTCCGGTGGCCGGCGATCCGCCGCTTCGGAGTACACTCTTCGATGTGAAGATCGAGAAGAGCAAGGGCCGTGTGCAGGACGTGATAGTGCGCGGGCGCGGTTTCGGCCACGGCGTCGGGATGTGCCAGATGGGGGCGCTCGGGATGGCCCGCGAGGGCCACGACTACGAGCAGATCCTGCGGCACTACTATCATGGTATTTCCCTTCGCCGTTTCTACTGACGGCGCCAGCATCGAGAGGCCGCTCTGGTGAACCGCAGGCGATATGGAGGACCCGCCCCGCTGGTCCTCGCGGGTTTCGAGGGAACGAGCGTGCCGGCGGCCCTCGCCGATGCGTTCCGAGATGGCCGTCTCGCGGGCGTGTTCTTGAGGCGCGGGAATCTGGAGAGCGTCGAGCAGGCGCGCGCCCTGTGCGCGGAGATCCAGTCGTTCGCGGGCGGCGGGCTTCCGTGGATCGTCGCGATTGATGAGGAGGGAGGGCTCGTCTCTCATCTCGCGCACCTTCTGCCTGCGCCGCCGGCTCCGATGGCCATCGCCGCCGCGGGGGCTCGGGCGAGGGACGTCGGACGCCGCGCGGGGCGAGCACTCCGCGGGCTCGGGATCAACACAGTTTTCGCGCCGGTCGCCGACGTGAACACCGAGCGCACGAATCCGGTCATCGGAAGCCGGTCATTCGGCGACGAGCCAGAGCGGGTGTCGCGTCTCGTTGCGGAGATGCTCCAGGGCTATCGCGATGCCGGCGTCCTCGCCACGGTCAAACATTTCCCGGGGCATGGCATGACGGCGGCGGATTCGCACACGGCGCTGCCGGTCGTGGATCTGGACGAGGCGCAGATGGCGGCGCACTTGAGGCCGTTCCGCACCGCCGCGCTCGCGGATGCGGATCTCGTGATGACCGCGCACGTCGCGTATCCGGCGCTGGAGGCGGCCGTGGCCGTGCGCGCGAAGGAGACGGCGCCGAAGGCGGTACGCCCCGCAACGCTTTCTTCGCTCCTACTGCGTCATCTCCTTCGCCACGAGATGTCGTTCTCGGGGTTGGTCGTGAGCGACGCATTCGAGATGACCGGGCTCGCCAAGTCCGGAACGGCTCTGGATGTGGTCGAGAGGGGCACATTGGCCGGGGTTGATCTCTGGCTGCTGGCGCAGGGCCTCGAGTCGCTGGAGGCGGTGGACCGGGGGATCGCGCGAGTCGCTCGTGACGGCGGGGGACGTTTCCTCGTGCAGCAATCGGGGGCGCGCGTGAACGACGTGCGCATGAAGATCGGCGTGGCGGCGATTCGAACGGAGCCGGCGGGCGAGGATGCGGCCCTTCTCTACGAGGAAGTCGCTGCGCGGGCGCTCTGCGTGCTGCGCGGGGCGGAGCGGTTCCCGTTCGTTGCGAAGAGGCCGCTGTTCCTGCTGCCTGAGGGGTGGCCGCCGCACCTTGTGCTGGACCGCGCGCTCGCGGAGCGCGAGATCAGGGAGCGATGGCCGGGGGCGACCGTGCGGTGGGTTGATTCCAAGTGGGATTCCGCGGCGATGTCAGCGCCCATGGGGGCGGACGCCGATGCCATCGTCGTAGCGACCTCGAGCCGCGGGCCGATGCTGCCGGCCGTGCGAGCGATGTTGGAGGCGGCCGACGCGACCGGGAAGCCGCTCACGGCGGTCGCGATGCTCGATCCGTACGATGCGGCCGAGTTCCCTGAGAGGGCCGCGGCGGTCGCGACGTTCGGGGCGCGGCCCGAGAATCTGAGGGCGCTCTTCGCGTTCCTGGCGAGCGGCGAGGGCGGTGGAGGGCGGCTTCCGGTGCGGCTTTGACGGCGGCCTGCACGCCGG
>JAGVPR010000330.1 GCA_020052115.1 Candidatus Eiseniibacteriota bacterium | reverse complement strand
GCCGCCCGGCCACGCGGCGTACAGCATGCGGCGACGGGTCTCGAGGATGAAGAGGCGGTGCAGGGGGCGCCGGTCGCTCATGTCGCGCACCCGCCGGCCCACAGGACCCTGCGAGCGCCGGAGCGCCGCGAATTCGAGAAGCGTCTCCGCGATCTCCGAGCGCCGCGCGAGGTGGTTCCGCGGACGGACGAGCGCTTTGAGCGTGGCCTCGATGGACGCTCCTTCTCCCCGCAGGCGGAATGCGTATCCCGCGCGGAAGAAGCGCCAGTCGGAGGTGTCGTAGTACGCATCGAGGAGCCGGCGCGCCGGTCCGGCCGTGATGAACGGCACCCGCGAGGCCGGTCTGGCGAGAAGCCACTGCTCGACCGCGGCGGGATCGCGCACGTCGAATTGCCACTCGGTTTCCACGCGCACGGTTCCCTGCTCCCCGGACATTCTCGTTCCCTTCGCCGCCTCGCCGCCCGCGATCAAGGACGAGCGGCCGCGCGGGCCCGACACTTGCCGGCTCCTCCCCTCAGGGCTTCGGCCGCGCCGGCTTCGGCATCGCATGCCAGATCCGGATGGCGAGCAGCACTCCGACCACAGCGAACGGCAGGAGGAACGGCGGCCAGAAGGCCCAGTTCTTCGTCGTGATGTATCCCAGAGAAACAGCCTGGATGCCCGTTCCCAGATACACCATCCCATCAATGAGCCCCACGGCGGTCCCCGCGTTCTTGCGGCCACCGAAGTCCATCGTCGCCGTTCCCGAGAGCATGCCGTGCGTGCCGATGACGCAGTACGAGATCACGAAGACGCAGATGCCGAGCATCCACCGGGAATCGAGCGAGAAGGCCATCACGCCGACGCTGACGAGCATGAGGGTGTAGAACAGGGCCGCCACCGGCGCGCGCCGGGAGCCGAAGACCCTGTCGGAGATCCAGCCGGCGGTCATGCCGCCCGTCGCGCCGGCGATGAAGAGGACGAGGCCCCAGTTTCTCGTGATCCAGAACTCGTGCAGGTACTTCATCTCCTTGCCGTAGATGATGTACCACTGCATGACCCCCTGGCGAAGGACGCCCGTGCAGAGTTCGATCGCCGCGATCGTCAGCATGATCGGGTTCATGACGACCTTCTTCAAGATCACGCCCAGCGGGTCGGGCTTGTCGCTCTCGCCGCTCGAGGCGTCGCCCGTGTCGAAGTCCTTCATGCCGGCTTCGCGCGGGTGGTCACGCACGATGAGCGCATCAATCACGAGGAACGCGCCGAGCGCCGCTGCCGGGATGAAGAAGACCAAGTGCGGGTGGCTGACGATCCGCGCGCCGTCCGGTCCGATCGTCGTGTGGAACGAGTCCACGATGAGCTGGCCGACCTGGTAAGCGAGGAAGATCCCCGCCGAGATCAGGATGCCGAAGATGCCGCCGAACATCCCGCGCTCGCGCACGTGGAACCAGGAGCTGTTGACCTTGACGATCGCCACGGCGCCGAATGACTGGAAGTACATGTTGACGGCGTACAGCACGGAGAAGACGAGCACGAGGCTCATCGCGGGCTGGCGCCAGGTCACCAGCCCGAGCAGGACGTTTGCAACGGCAGCGCCGGCCGCGGAGATCAGGATCGCGCGGCGCCCGCCGATCTTGTCGGTCAGCGGGCCGTTCAGGATGAACGAAAAGGCGTAGACGAGCGTCCCGGTGCCGAAGATCGCGCCGAACGCCTCCTTCGACATCAGATCCCCGTAGGCGTTCTTCGCGACCGTCAGGTTGTATCGCCCCATGTAGAGCAGCGCGTACGTGATCCCGATCGGTGCCCAGTTCATCACGCGCCGTCTCATGTAGGCCGAGGAATGCCCCATCGGGTTCCCGGACATCCGGACGAACAGGATGACGACCACAACGCTGGCGAGGAGGGTGATCAGCGAAGTGATCACGGCTTGCCCCCCACGGTGCGCGCGCGGTAGAGCTTCCAGAGCCGGTCGCACACCTCTTCCAGGTGCGGCCCCAGAAGTTCGGGCCGGAGCGTCTTCTCCGGCTCGTTCTCGAAGATCGCGAACGGAACGCGATGATCGCGCACGGCGAGGTGGTCCTTCTCACGCGAGCTGAACTCGTCCCAGTCCGATCCCTTGTACAGGTACTCCATCTTGAGGTCCTCGAGGCTGTGCTCGAGGATCGAGTCGGGCTTGTTCGGGTTGCGCCGCCGGCGGTTCTTGCGCAACGACTCCTCGGCGCTCACCCGGATGTAGATCGTCGCCGCACGGGAGAGCACATCGTCGGAGAGGTGCGGGTAAGCCTCCTTCCATCCGCCGTGCTGGGAGCCCCTGGCGAATTCGAAGAGGGCCGTGGTGGTCTTGTGGTAATCCGGGTTGTTGCGGAGCCGCTTCGCATACGCGAAGTTCAGCTTCTCCAGCAGCCAGTGCCAGAAGAAAGGATCCTTGAAAACGTACCCCTCATGGCGCCCGCCCTGGTACTCGAAATGCGTTTCCGACGTCAGTCGCGGACGGCCGTGCTTCTGCCAGAGATCGTCGTCCTCGAAGCGCTCCCAGAGGATCGGGAAGTCATCGAACTCCTCGAATTCCCCGACGTGGAATCGGCGCAGCCGCTCCTCGATCGGGATCTTCTTCAGGAAGTCGATGATCTCCGACTTTCCTGCGGCCGGTCTTCCGTTGAGAATCAGCACCTCGAAGCGATCGGTAGCCATCACGTTGTCCTTTCCCCTCCGCCCCGGACCCGGATTCAGGCCCGCCTCCGAAGCGCCCGGCGGACCTGGCGGTCGCGGGCGTCTCCGCCGCATTCTCCCCCGACAGGGAGTAGGGAGTCTCCTCCGGGATCCGTCCCCGGGCCGATCCCCACAAGCAGGGGCGGAAATCGGTCGAGGGGAGAATACCGGCTTCCTGTCGCCGCCGAAAGAGGGGAATCTATGCAGCAGGAAGCGGATCTGAACTGCGGCGGGTTGACGCGGAGGCCCCGGCGGGCCTATGCGATCGCCCGCCTCCGATTCGCGCAGGAAGAACGGAGCGAATGAGTTCGGGAAGGAGACGACGATGAGCCGGATGCCGGACACGGAGATGGGGATGAAGGTGCGTCTCACGGGCGGGTTCGAAGCCGTCCGGTCGCGGGTGGTCGAGGCACTGAAGGCGGAGGGCTTCGGCGTTCTCACAGAGATTGACGTCGAGAAGACCCTCCGGGAGAAGTTAGACGTTGGATTCCGTCCCTACCGGATCCTCGGCGCGTGCAATCCGTCGCTCGCGCACCGGGCGCTCAGCGCCGCGCCCGACGTGGGGCTCTTGCTCCCGTGCAACGTCACCGTGTCGCAGGAGGAGGACGGAAGCGTCGTGGTGGCTCTCGTGGATCCAATGAAGATGCTCGGAATGATGGAAGGCGACGCCCTGAAGCCGATCGCCGTCGAGGCGCGCGCTCGTCTCGAGCGGGTCGCCGCGGCGCTGGCCGGGTGAGGCTTCCGGTGAGGCCCGCGCGTCCGGCGATGCGCCTGCGCGGGCCCCATGCCGGCCTCTTTCGTCAGCTCTTGAGCGTCTCCAGGATTCTCCGGTACGTGTCGTAGCGCGGTGCGGCGATGCGCCGGGCCGCGACCGCTTCCTTCACGCCGCATTCCGGCTCCAGCGTGTGCGAGCAATCGCGGAAGCGGCAGCCCGCCGCCCACTCGTCGAACTCCGGGAAGTACCAGCGCAGCTCCGAGCGCCGGATCTCCCAGAGGCCGAACTCGCGGATTCCGGGTGTATCAATGATCTCGGTGCCGTCATCGAGACGGTGGAGCATCGAGGACGAGGTCGTGTGCGCTCCGCGTCCGCTCGCTTCGCTGATCTCGCGCGTCGCGAGGTTCAAGCGGGGATCCAGCGCGTTCAGGAGCGAGGATTTCCCGACGCCGCTGTGGCCGACGAACACGCACCGGCGCCCGGCGATCGCCAGGCGCAGATCCTCCATGCCGAGGCGCGTCTCCGCCGACGTCAACGCGATCCGCACGCCGATCGCGCGGTACGGCTCGAGGCGCGCCAGCTCTCGATCTCGCTCCTCCTCCGACTCCAGCAGATCCGCCTTGTTGATGCAGAGGATGGGCTCCGCGCCGCTCTTTTGCACCGCGATGAGATAGCGGTCTATCAGCCGCACGCGAAGCGGCGGGTTCTTCACCGACAGCACGATCACCACGGCGGCTATGTTGCACGCGATGACCCGTTCGCGCTCCGGCACGAGCGGGTCGGGGCGGGAGAGCACCGTTGTGCGCGGCAGCACGCCGGTCACGATGCCGCAACTCTCGGCCGCGCGAAACCTGACGCGATCGCCCACGGCGAGGGCGCTTTTCTGCCGTGCCGCGATCCCCTCCGGGAGAGCGCAACGAAACATCGCATCCCGGGCGAGCACATCGCAGTGTCCGGGCGAGGCGCGAAGGACGGTGCCCTCTTCCAGGATCCCACCGCCGTCCTCGTGGTCTCCGGGCGGGTCTCCGGGTGCCGTCTTCCCATCTACCGGCGCCGACTCTTCGTCGAGCAGCTTGCTCATCCATTCCTCGACCGAGCGCGATCGTCCTGTCCGCGACTTCTCGAAGCCCGGTGCGTCTTCTTCGAGCCACTGCTGCCGCGACGCGCCGCTTTCGCGCGGCCGCCCGGCCGGGTCGCGG
>JAGVPR010000119.1 GCA_020052115.1 Candidatus Eiseniibacteriota bacterium | reverse complement strand
GGGTCTCGACGACGTACGGCCTGACGGAAGCGGCCTCGCAGGTGACGACGCTCGCATGGACGGAGGCCGCCGAGGAGAGCGAGGAGTGCGGCGCGCCGATCCCCGGGACCGACGTGCGGATCGTGCGCGCGGACGGCTCGGAGGCGGCACCGGGAGAGGAGGGGGAGATCGTCGTGAGCGGTCCGACGGTCATGCGCGGGTATCTTGATGACCCCGCCGCCACGCACGCCGCACTCGAAGGCGGCCGGCTCCGCACCGGCGACATCGGACGATGGGGAAAGCGGGGCGGCCTCGTCGTTCTCGCGCGGCGGCACGATCTCTTCGTGAGCGGTGGAGAGAACGTATCGCCCGCGGAGATCGAGAGGACTCTTCGCCTCCACCCGGCCGTTGCGGGAGCGCTCGTCGCCGGCGTGACGGACGCCCGGTGGGGCCGCGTCCCCGCTGCGCTCGTGGTGTTTCGGGCGGGCGCCCACGCAAGCGACGAAGACCTCGCGGCATTCCTCGAGGCTCGCCTCGCTCCGTTCAAGGTGCCCGGGCGATTTCTCGTCGTTGAGCGCCTTCCGGAAACCCCGGCAGGGAAGCCGGATCGCGCCTTTGCGGTGGAGCTCCTCGAGCGCGGCGCGCGCACCCGGAGCGACTGAGGCGCGGGAACCATCGCCGCTTATCGCAACGTGGCGCTCATCGTGTCTTTGACGCATCCCGCTCCGATCTCTACAATCCGCGAGGCGCCATCGCCGGCTGCCGGCCCCGCCAGGGGGATACCGGCGGCGAGATGGGACAGGAGAAGAGGAGGGGGGACATGGCCGAGCGCCGCCGGACCGCGGAGTCCGTCACCGAGGGACATCCGGACAAGATCTGCGATCAGATTTCCGATCGAATCCTCGACGCGATCCTCACGCGCGATAGATACGCGCGTGTCGCGTGCGATGCCCTCGTCTCGACGGGGCTCGTCGTCGTGGCCGGCGAGGTGAGCACGAAGTCCTACGTTGACATCACCGGCGAGGTGCGCGCCACGCTGCGCGACATCGGATACGCCGATCCCTGCATCTCGTTCGACTACCACTCGTGCGCGGTGATCGTCATGTTCGAGGAGCAGTCCCAGGAGCTGGCCGTCGCCGTGGACCGGAAGGGCGCGGGCGACCAGGGGACGATCGTCGGCTATGCGACGGACGAGGCGCGCGGGTTGCCGTTCGAGGCCGAGCTCCTCCCGGTGCCGCTCGTGCTTGCGCACGCTCTCGCGCGCCGCCTCGCCGAGGTGCGCCGGAGCGGTGAGGTGCCGAACCTCTTCCCGGACGGCAAGGTCCTCGTGGCGGTGAAGGACGTGGATGGCGTTCCGACGGCGATCGAGCGCGTCGTGCTCTGCGCGCATCACCGGCCGGACGTGAAGCCCGGGACGCTCGCCGACGCGCTGACCGAACGGGTCGCGCGGGCCGTGCTCGACCCGACAGGCCTCCTCACCAAGGAGACGGTCATTGACGTGAACCCCGCCGGCCCGTTCACCCGCGGAGGACCCGCCGGCAACGTGGGCCTGACGGGGCGGAAGGGTGGTTCCGACACCTACGGCACCGAGGCGCACCACGGCGGATCCGCGCTCTCCGGCAAGGACCCGACGAAGACGGACCGCGCCGCGGCCTACATGGCCCGCTACGCCGCGAAGAACGTGGTCGCCGCGGGGCTCGCGCGCCGCTGCGAGATCGAGCTGGCCTATGTGATCGGCCGGGCCGATCCGGTGAGCCTCGAGGTGAACACCTTCGGCACGGGCCGCGCGCCGGACGAGAAGTTGCGCGGCACGCTGGCGAGGGTCTTTGATTTCAGCACGGCGGGCATGATCGAAGCGCTCGACCTGAGGCGGCCCATCTACTCGGCAACCTCGGTCTACGGGCACTTCGGCCGCGCAGAATCGCCGTGGGAGCGCACCGACCGCGCCTCGGCCCTCGCCGATGCGATCGGGAAGGGATAGAGCCATGAACGAGAGGAAGCTCGGCATCGCGACCATCGCGGTGCACGGACGGAAGCACTTCGACAAGCACGAGACCGGCGCGCCCATCCGCGCCATCTCCACGCCGATCTATCAGTCCTCGACCTTCGCTTTCGAGAACGCGGCGCAGGGGGCGGCGATCTTCGCCGGCGAGGTGGAAGGCTACTTCTACACCCGGCTCGGAAACCCGACGGTGACGGCGCTCGAGAACGAGATGGCCTTCCTCGAGGGCGCGGACGCAGCACTGGCGTTCGCCTCGGGGATGGCGGCGACGTCGGCGATCGCGCTGGCGCTCTGCAAGAGCGGCGATCGCATCGTGGCGAGCGATACGCTCTATGGCGGCACCCACAATCTGTTCGTCGAAACACTCCCGCGGCTCGGGATCGAGGTCACCGAGGTGGACGCCCGGGATCCGGAGAACATCGAACGGGTCTTGGACGAGCGGACGCGGCTCATCTTCATCGAGACCCCGGCGAATCCGACACTGCGGCTCGTGGACATCGGGGCAACCGCGCGCATTGCCCGCGCCCGAGGCATCCCGCTCGCCGTGGACAACACTTTTGCCACGCCGTACTTGCAGAACCCCATAGCCCTCGGGGCCGACATCGTCATGCACAGTGCGACGAAGTACATCGGGGGCCACGGCGATACGGTCGCCGGTGTCGTCGTCGGGTCGAAGGAGTTCATGTCGCGGATGAGGGCCGATGTCCTCCGCGACTTCGGCGGGATCATCAGCCCGTTCAACGCTTGGCTTCTCCTGCGCGGCCTGAAGACACTTCCCGTCCGCATGGAGCGGCACTGCGAGAACGCCATGGAAATCGCGCAGTTCCTGTCGTATCACCCGAAGATCGACTCCGTCTACTACCCGGGCCTTCGCACGCACCCGCAGCACGACCTGGCGAAGAGCCAGATGCGGGGGATGGGCGGCATGGTCTCCTTCGAGGTGAAAGGCGGCCGCGAAGCCGGCCGGATCCTGATGGACTCCGTACAGCTCTGCACGCTCGCCGTGAGCCTGGGGGACGTGGACACGCTCATCGAACATCCTGCGACGATGACGCACTCGACCTACAGTGAGGAGGATCTCATCGCGGTCGGGATCACGCCGGGATTTGTGCGCCTCTCGGTGGGGCTCGAGGACGTGGACGATCTCGTCTGGGATCTCAGGCAGGCTCTCGCGCGCCTGCCCGACTGAAAACACCCGCGGAGAGCGAATGGGACACGGCGGAGTGATCCTCGATCTGTTCGTGATGCTCGCCGCGGCGAAGGTGCTCGGCGAGATCTGCGAGCGCCTGAGGATCCCCGGCGTCATCGGCGAGATGCTCGCGGGCGTGGCGATCGGGCCGTACGCTCTCGGCTGGATCCATCCCGGCGAGATGCACGCGCAGATCGCCCAGATCGGGGCGGTCTTCTTGCTGTTCACGATCGGGCTCGAGACGAAGCCGCGCGAGATGCTGCGCGTCGGCGGCGTGGCGAGCCTCGTCGCGCTTCTCGGCGTCGCGGTCCCGTTCGCGGGCGGCCTGTTAGTCATGCACCTCACGGGCCACCCGGTCATCGAGTCGGTCTTCGTCGGGGCCGCCATGGTGGCCACGTCCGTGGGAATCACAGCCCGAGTACTCTCCGACATTGGGATGCTCGCTCACAGGGCGAGCCGCGTGATCCTCGGCGCGGCGGTCATTGACGATGTGCTCGGGATGCTCGTCCTTGCGGCGGTCGCCTCTCTGGCGATGGGCCACATCGAGTGGGTCAGGCTCGGACTCCTCTTCGTCGAGGCGATCGGATTCGTCGTCTTGATCGCCTGGGTCGGTTCGCGCGTCGCGTCGCGGCTGCACCGGCCGGTCTTCAGGATGAAGTCTCGGCGTCCCGGTTTCGCGTTCGCGCTGCTGCTCTGCCTCGGCCTCTCCGTGGCGGCCGGAAAGGTCGGGATGGCGGCGATCATCGGGGCGTTTCTGGCGGGGCTCGCGCTTGCGGAGAAGAAAGAGGACTGGGACCTGGGGGAGCGGATCGAGGGGGTGAGCGAGTTCCTCTCGCCGTTCTTCTTCGTCGTGCTCGGCATGGAGGTGAACCTCAGCGCGTTCAACGAGCCGAGCGTTCTCGGACTGGCCGTCCTTGTCACCGTGGTTGCGATCCTCGGCAAGCTCGTCGGATGCGGCGCCGGCGCGTACCGGCTCGGGTTCATGGACAGTCTTCGTGTCGGCGTGGGAATGATCCCCCGCGGCGAGGTGGGGCTCATCGTTGCACTGCTGGGGATGCAGACCGGCGCGATATCGAATGCGGTCTACGGGGTGGTGCTGTTCATGGTCGTCGTGACGACGGTGCTGCCGCCGTTCGTGCTCGCCGGGCTTTTCCGGGGAGAGCGCCCGGAATCCAACGCCGCCGAGCCGATCGGCTGCTAACGGGGGTCGAGAGATGCCGGACATCCACACAGTGAGAGGCGAGTTTCCAGGGCTCGCCGGAAAGATCTACCTCGACACGGCGACGCTGGGCCTTCCCTCACGCGCCGCGGTCGTGGCGGCTCAGCGGGTCGTCTCGCGACTCGAGCGCGGCCCGCTCATCTCGGCGACGGCGCATCAGGAGAGCCTCGATCACGAAATGGCGGCGGCGCGTACGGAAGGCGCGCGTCTTCTCTCGGCCGATCTCTCGGAGGTCGCCGTCATCGGCAGCACCACGCAGGCGCTGGCCTCGGTCCTTGCCGCGATTCCGATGTCCGAGGGCGACAATATCGTCGTCGCCGACATCGAGTTCCCGCAGCTCCTTCTGGTTGCTCAGGATCATGTCGCGCGGCGGCGCGTGGAACTGCGTACGGTGCCGCACCAGGACGGGCGGCTGCCCGTTGCGGTGTACGCGGGCGCGGTGGATCATCGCACGCGTGCCGTCCTCGTGAGCTCGGTGCAGTGGACGAACGGCTTCCGCATGGACCTGGGGGCTCTCTCGGGAGCGACGCGGCGGCGCGGCGCGTTCCTCATCGTGGATGCGGTGCAACAGCTCGGAGCGGTGCGCATGGATACGAGCCTGCACCGTCCGGACGTCATCGTGTGCGGAGGGCACACGTGGCTCGGCGCCCCCTTCGGCGCGGGCCTCCTGTTCGTGAGCCGCGACGCGCAGGGACAGCTCGAGCCGCCGGGGGCCGGATACCGCACGGCCGATCTTCCGCGAGGCGGATGGGAGGAACTCCTTGCACCCGCCGACGGCGCCGCGTTTCGTCTCGCGCGGGATGCGCGCCGCTTCGAGGGCGGCGGTACCGCGAACTACGTCGGGGCCGCTTCGCTGGCCGCTTCGTGCGCGCTCCTGAACTCGGTGGGTCTTGAGGCGATCGAATCGCACGTGCTGGAGCTGAGCGGCCGGCTCATCGAGGAGCTTCGTGAGCGGCACTATCGTGTCGTCACTCCGAGAGAGGCCGAGCGGCGGGCCGGGATCGTCACGGTGCGTCTCAGGGAGGATCCGCGCCACGAATCGCAGATCGCCCGCAAGCTGCTGCGGGAGAAGATCCACGTGGCGGTGCGGCGGGCGGCGGGTGTTGGAGGTGTTCGCTTCTCGGTCCACGCGCACACGAACGACGACGATCTCTTCACCTTGATCCGCTCGCTCGAGCGGCTGGCGCCCGCGGCGCCGTAGCCGCGGCGATACCGAGTCCTCAGCGCGGCGGCCGGCCCCGTTGGGCCGGGC
>JAGVPR010000095.1 GCA_020052115.1 Candidatus Eiseniibacteriota bacterium | reverse complement strand
TGCTCGTCGCGGTTCTTGCGGCGCTCGCCGCGGCATACACCGCGTACAGGCTCTGGCGGCGGTTTCGGCCGCGTCGCGCAGCGTCTGTTGCTCCGGCCGTCGCACCCATCGTCGTGGACAGCCGCCCCGCGCACGTTGCCGCGCTGCTGGAACTGGACCGCCTGGAGGCGGAGCGGCTTCCGCAGCAGGGCCGGCTGCGCGAGCACTGCACGAGGCTCTCGGAGATCGTCCGGCGCTATCTGGGCGCGCGTTTCGGCTTCGACGGGCTGGACTCTACATCCTCCGAGGTGCTCCAGGCGATCGCCTCGCGGCCCGTGACCGGGGACGATCGCGCGATCGTGCGCGAGATCCTCGCCTCGACCGACTGGGTCAAGTTCGCGAGGGGGGCTGCGGGCATCGAGGAGGCGCTGGGGTTCGTCGGCCAAGCCCGCCTGCTCGTCGAGCACACCCGCGAGCGCGTCCTCGAGCCTACCGGGAGCGCGCCGTGATCCGCCTCCTCTATCCCTGGGTGCTTGCCGGACTCCTCCTCATCCCGGCCCTGATCCTCTGGCGGCGGCGGCGCCGGCCGCCCGCGCTTCCCCTTCCCGCGCTTGCGGACGTGCCGGGAATGCCGCGCACGCTTCGCGCGCGGCTCGCGGGACTTCCAAGCGTTCTCCGTCTGGTCGCACTCGGCCTTCTCGTCGTCGCTTTGGCGCGGCCGCAGTCGGGCGAGCGGGAGATCCAGGTGATCTCCGAGGGGATAGACATCATGCTCGTGCTCGACACGTCCGGATCCATGAAGGCAGAGGACTTCAAGCCGAACAACCGGCTCTATGTCGCGAAGGAGGTGGCGAAGCAGTTCATCTCCGGGCGGACCGGGGATCGCATCGGGCTCGTCGTCTTCTCAGCGCGTTCGTTCACGCAGTGTCCGCTCACGACCGATTATCCGGTGCTCCTCAACCTGATTGATCACGTGGACTTCGGCATGATCGAAGACGGCACGGCCATCGGGCTCGCGCTCGCGAACGCGACGGGCCGCGTGAGGGGCGGACCCGGGAAGAGCAAGGTCGTCATCCTCCTCACGGACGGTCGCAACAACGCGGGGAACATAGACCCGCTGACGTCCGCGGACGCGGCGCAGGCCCTCGGGGTCCGCGTGTACACGATCGGGGCCGGCGTGGAGGGCGAGGCGCTCTACCCGGTGGACGATCCGGTCTTCGGCAGGCGCTACGTGCGGATGCCGTCGCAGGTGGATGACGAGACCCTCGGCGAGATCGCGCGGCGCACCGGAGGGCTCTACTTCCGGGCCACCGACAGTGAGGCGCTCGCGCGCATCTACCGGAAGATCGACGATCTGGAGAAGACGAAGGTCGAGACGCGGGAGTACGTGCGATACAGCGAGCTTGGCGCGATGCTCGCGATCCCGGCGCTCATCCTCCTTCTCGCCGAGATCGCGCTCGGTGCGACCGTGTTCTTGAAGGTGCCGTGATGAAGTTCGCGTTCCCCCAGCTCCTCGCGATGCTCTGGGCGCTGCCGCCGGCCGCGTTCTTGATCTTCCTCGGCGTGAAGCGCCGCCGCCAGGCGCTCCGCGCCTTCGCGGAGAGCGGCCTTCTGGAGCGGTTCATCCCGGCGGAGGGCCGGGCGACGCCGTGGCTTCGCGGAGCCGTGCTTCTCGCCGCCATGTTCTTCCTCGTGCTCGCGGCGGCGAGGCCGCTCTTCGGCGTGCACTACGTGCCCGTGCGGCGAAGCGGGGTGGACGTCATCATCGCGCTCGACACATCCGCGAGCATGGATGCGGCGGATGTGCGGCCGAGCCGTCTCGAGCGCGCGAAGCAGGAGATCGTCGAGTTGCTCGGCCGGATGCGCGGCGACCGCGTGGGGCTCGTCGTATTCGCAGGAGAGGCGTACGTTCAATGCCCGCTGACGCTCGACTACGGGGCGGTGCGGCTCGTTCTCGAAGCGGTGCAGACGGACGCGTCGCCGGTTCCCGGCACGGCTCTGGCCGAGGCGATCCGCGTGGCCGCCGGCTGCTTCGATCCGAAGGAGAAACGCTACAAGGCGCTCGTGCTCATCACCGACGGGGAGGATCACGAGGGCAACGTCGTAGAGGTCGCGCGGGAGGCGGAGGAGCAGGGCGTGCGCATCTTCGCGATCGGCATGGGCACGCCCGGCGGCGCGCCCGTGCCGGACAAGGACGCGGAGGGACGCCTCGAGGGTTACAAGAAAGACGCTTCCGGCGCTGTGGTCATGAGCCATCTCGATGAGGCGGCGCTCGTCCGCCTGACCGAGGCGGGGCATGGGCGGTTCGTGCGCGGCGCCGCCGGAGCCACGGACCGCGACGCGATCTACCGGGACATCGCTGGAATGGAGGAGCGCGAAGTGCGGGGCGGCTATGTCGCGCAATATCGCGACCGCTTCCACTACGCGCTTGCGGCCGCGCTCTTGCTCCTCGCTTGGGAGGCCTTCCTGGGCGCGCGGCGCGGCAGGCGGGCGGCTGCGTGGATCA
>JAGVPR010000278.1 GCA_020052115.1 Candidatus Eiseniibacteriota bacterium | reverse complement strand
CGCCGCGGGGGCGACCCCCGCGTTCTACTCGCTCGTCACAAGCGGGTACGTGGACCACGTGGTGGTGGCGCTGTTTGCACTCGGCGCGGTGTTTCTCGTCCGAGCGCTCCGGGGAGGATCTGACGGGGATCGGATCCTCGCCGTCGCCGCCTGCGGAGCGAACGTTGCGGTGAAGATCTCGGCGGCGCCGATTCTCGTGCTGGTTGGACTCGTCGTGATCGTCTCGGCCATGCGTAGCGGGCGACGCCGGCTCGGGATCCGGCTCGCGACGATTGCGGCGGTCGCCCTCGTCGGCGCGGTTCCGTACTTCCGGAGCTGGTTGGACACGGGCTCGCCGCTCTATCCGGTCTCCTTCGCTTCGCTCCCGCACAACGAGGAGTTCCGGCTGCTCCATCGCGGCGAGATGATCCCGGCGGAAGACAGGCGAACCGAAGCGGGCGAGTTGCTGGGCGGACTCGTCTGGGGCAGCCGCGCGGACAGATGGCCGCACCTGAACCTCGGGCTTTCCGGTCCCTTGTTGCTTCTTCTCGGCCTCGTCGGGGCCGCCGCGCTCGTCCGGCGTCGCGCGACCGCGGTCTCGGCCATCGTCCTTCTCCTTGCAGCGATTTCGAACGTCGCGCTCTTCCTCTCGAATGACTTCGCGGCCTGGCGCATCCTGTGGTGGCCCGTGAGCGGGCGGCTTCTCGGCGTCGCGGTAGCGGCGCTCGCGATCCTTGCCGCCGCCGCGCCGTGGCGATTCGCCGATGCGGCGCTAGGGGTCGCGCTCGCGTTCTCTCTCGCGCAGGCGTTTCCGGTCGGGTTCGGCTCGGCCGACGTACAGGGCATCCTCGCCTCCGGGGCGATCGTGGGAAGCGCCGTGCTCGTTGCCGTCATCGTGGCCCGCCGCCTGCATTCGTTTCGCGCGGCGGCGGTCGCGATCATCCTCGTAACACTCGCCGCGGCCGTGCCGCTCCACGCGCTGCGTGCCGCACTTCGCTATCGAATCTACGCCGAGGCCGCGGGGGAGTCCGGGCGCCTGTTCGACGTGCACGTGATCCACCGTCCGTACGCCGCCGAGTGGCCGCTCTGGCGGCATCTCGACACCAGGGAGAAGCGCCGGATCGCGGTGACGGCGGGATGGGACGACATGGGGCACAACTGGCTGCGGTATCCGCTCTACGGCTCGCGATTGCAGAACCAGGTGTTCTACATTCCGGTGACGCGCGACGGATCGGTGATTGATTACCGAAACGCCGATGCCGTGGCTAGATCTGCCGACTACGAGACGTGGCTTGCACGGCTCGTCGCGGCGAGGGCCGATTACGTCGTCGTGCTGCCGCCTCTCACCACCGTCGAGGCCCGCTGGCTCCGCGAGCATCCGGAGCGCTTCGAGCTGGCAGCGACGGGGGAACGCGGCTCAGGCGGGGCGTATCGCGTGAGGTTCGCGACCGGCGGCGCTCACTCCCCGTAGATCGCCGCCTGTCGCTCAACGCGAGAGATTCGGCGCGCTGCGGCGAATACCGCACTCTCCTGCGACCTTCGGCGGCGTCGGAAGCGTCTATACGGTAGTGCCAGAGCGGGGCGCCAGGTACCTGGGGCTCGGAGCGATCCCGGCGGAAGGGACGGATGAGAGCAGCGAGACAGCAGGCAGACCTCCACGAATGGCGGCGCCTCGTCGAACTCCTGGCGCCGGTCCATGCGCGGACTGCAGGCATGGCACGGCGCCTGGCGGGATCGGCTCACGATGGTGACGATCTGTTCCAGGAGGCCGTCGTGCGCGCCTACAGGGCGCTTCCATCGCTGCGTGACGACGGGCTCTTCGGTCCGTGGTTCCGGGCGATCTTGCTAAACGTGCATCGAAGCCGAACCCGGCGGTCGTTCTGGAAGCGGTTCCTTCCCTTCGATACCGGAAGGGGTCGGGAGATCGAACCGGTCGGCGAGGACGGCGCTGCGTGGGATGGTGAACGCCGGCAAGCGGCGCGCGTGTCCCGGGCGCTCGCTGCTCTTCCGGCGGAACAGCGGGAGGCCGTTGTGCTCTTCGAACTCGAAGGGATGGGGATCGAGGAGATTGCGGCGCTCCAGGGAGTGTCCGCTTCGGCGGTGAAGTCGCGTCTGTCCCGCGGGCGGGCGCGCCTGCGCCAGATCTACGAGCGCTGGGGCTTCGGGCCCGGACGCTCGGCATTTCACGCCGGAGTAGAGGCGGCCGGGAAGCCGGCACTGGCGGACCCCCCGGTGGAAGGAGAAACGTCATGATAGACGATCGCCAGCGTGATGCCGAACGCGCTCTGGAGCGCGATCTCCAGGCCTATCGGAGCGCGACCGATCGAGATCTTCCGGAACTGGAACATACCGCGCGGATTCTCCGGTCGCATGCGGTCGCGGAGGACCGGCGTTCAATCGAGGAGGGTTTCTGGATGAGACTTCGACGTGGGCTCAGCGCGCGCCCCGGGCTTGCGATTGCGGGCGGCGTTGTGATGATGGCGGTCATACTGGGCGTCGTTCCGGTCTCGTATCAACGCACGACGGGTCACGAGGTGACGATGTCGCTCGCGGCGCCGGGTCTCGACGGGCAGACCGTGACGAAGATCGCTTCCGAGCTCGGCCGCGCTCTCGGCGCGCGCCAGGTGCTGGTCGAGCCGGCAAATGCCCCCGGCTCGCGCGGGATGGAGATCCTCGCGCGCGTGCCTGCGCGCCGCCGGGGGGATATCGAACGCGTTGCCAACGCATTCGCTTCCGCACTCGGCAAGAGAGGGCTCGAGGCCCGGGTGTCAGTGCTCCCGCAGAGGGAGCGCGTCTCGACGAGCCTTTACGCCTTCGCGATGGATCGAGTGGTGAACCTGAACGTCCAGCTTGCGGGGCGCTCCCCGGCGGAGATCGAGTCGGACATCCGAGCGCAGCTCGAAGCCTCCGGCATCGAGAATTCCCAGGTGCAGGTCAGCCGCGAGGGCGACCAGACGAAAGTCACCATCCAGGCCGACGATTCGAGTTCGGATGAGAGCGAACGCGAGTTCCGCCTCAACCTCCAGACCGAAGGCGGCGACTCCGTGAACGCCCAGATCCATCGCTTCGACGTCGAACGGAAGCCCGGCATGACGGACGCGGACGTGAAGGCCGACATCGAGCGGCAGATGCGCGAGGCCGGAGTCCAGGGCGAGGTGACGGTGGAGAACGGGGAGGTTCGCATCAACGTCGAGAAGCACGAGCAGAGGCAGTAGCATACCCGCGAGAGCTGAAACGAAAAGGGGCGGCCTCGGCCGCCCTTCTCGTTTCACCCGGATCGGAGAATCGCGTTACTTCCTGCACCGCAAGGCGAGCGCCCCAAGACCCGAGAGGAAGAGCATCGCCACGCGATCACCGCTTCGGCTTGTTCCCTCCGAACGACTTGTCGGGGTAGGGCGGGGCCTTGGGAAGACGCATCGGCTCCTCTGCGATGCGGTCCAGCAGATGCTTCACCGCCGTTTCGAGCTGCGCGTCTTGCCCGCCGAACGTCGCGTGCGGCAGGTTGTCCATGACGATGTCAGGCTCCACGCCGCGGCCCTCGATCAGCCAGCGGCCTTCCGGGCCGTAGACGCCGGATTCCGCCGCCGTGGCGATGCCGCGATCAACGAGGAGATTCGAGCTGGAGAGCCAGATCTCTCCTCCCCATGTGCGCGTGCCGATCACCTTGCCGAGTCCGAGACGGCGGATTCCCTCGGCGAACGCTTCTCCATCGGAGGCCGTGCTCTCGTCGCAGAGCACGGTGACGTGGCCGTTGAAGGCGAACTGCATGTCCGAGTACGGCGCTCCTCCGCGCGGCTGCCACCAGAACCACGCCTTTCGGAGCAGCTTTCCGAGGATCCACGATTCGATGTTTCCGCCCCGGTTGTGACGGACGTCTATGATGAGCCCTTCCTTGTCGAAGACCGGGTAGAACTCCCGCACCCACTGATCCATGTCGTCGCCGCCCATGGCGCGCAGATGCACGTATCCGATGCGGTCATCCCCCAGACGTTCGACCTCGAGGCGGCGCGTGTACTCCCACTCGTGGTAGCGCCGGTCGGAGGCGTCCGCGGAGGTGAGCGGCGTGACGATGACGCTCCGGAGATCGCTGGATCCCTGGGGACGTACCTGGAGGAGCACCTGCCGGCCCGCCGTGCGCCGCAAGAGCGCCCCCGCTTCGGGCGCATCGAGCGCGCGCTCTCCGTTCACCGAGACGATCACGTCGCCCGGCTTCACGTCCACACCGGGCAGGGCAAGAGGCGACGCCAGAGAGGGCCGGTCGGGATCCGACGCGGTGACGCGTGTCACGCGGTATCCGCCCGCCGCGACGTCGCGCTCGAGTTCGGCGCCGAGATCCGCGGTTTGGATGTCGTCGCTCCCGCTCCTCGCGTCCCCGCCGTACACGAAGATGTGGAGCGCCGAGAGCTCCGACACCATCTGCCCAAGAAGGTCGGAGAGCTCCGCCCGGTCGCTCACGCGCTCGACGAGCGGCTGGTACTTCTCGCGAACGGCGGGCCAGTCGACGCCGTGCATGTTAGGGTCGTAGAAGTAGTCGCGCTCGAGGCGCCACGCCTCGATGAACATCTGCCGCCATTCCTCCCGCGGATCCAGCGAGAAAGACCAGCGGCTCAGATCCACCTGCGCCTTGTCGTCCAGATCGGCCTTCTTGTCGCTCCCGGCCTCGATCACGTAGAGCGCGTCACCTGTGCGGACGAGGATCTTCTTTCCGTCCGCCGATCGCTCGGCGGACTGGAGGCTGTCCACCACGGTGGCCACCTCGAGATCCCGATGACGCATCGGCGCGCTGACGAGCTTCAGCTTGGGCGCGTGCCGGTCGGGCTGCGACAGCCAGTAGAGCCGATCGCCCGCGATGAACAGTCCGGTGTAATCCCCCGGCGAGATCGGCACCTCGTAGAGGCGTGTGGCAAGACCGTGAGCCTCAATCGTCACCCGCGGCGGCTTCTCCGACGCAGATTCGTCGCCGTCCTTCTTCCCGGCCCTCTCCTTGTCGCCGGCGGTGTCCTTCTCCTCGCCCTTCACGAGCTCGTTGTCGGCCTCGAAGGGGGAGCGAAGGCCCGGGACGAGCGAGAGCTCGTAGATCCGCGCCGTGCGGTCGTAGAACGGATCCGGCTGGCGAGCGCCCCAGACGCTTCTGACGACCGAGTGAAGCGAGCGGTCCGAGAGGAAGTAGAGCCGCTTGCCGTCTGCGCCCCATGCCGGCGAATAGCTCTCGTAGCGGTCGCTCGTCGCGTCGAGGATCCGGCCCCCCTCGACCTCGTAGATCCGGATGCGCCGCTGGAAATTGTCCGCGATGGCGACGTAGGCAAGCCACCGGCTGTCGGGCGACCACGTGAGATCCGAGAGGTCGTCCACGGTGTTCGCATCCACGCGGATCGTCTCGCCGTTTCTGAGAGTGGTCATCCAGAGCACGTGGTTCTTGTCGTGGTGCGCGACCCGCTTGCCGTCCGGCGATGGAATGCCTTCCCAGCGCAAGACCTCCGCGCCGCGCGTGATCTGCTCCCGCTCGCCGATCCCGCTCGCAGGAAGGCTCCAGAACTCGACCTCACCCGATTCGTCGGACAGCGCGAGGATCCCGGTTCCATCGGCGTTGAAGCGCGCATCGCGGTAGCGCACGCCGGCGCCGCGCGTCGCCTCGACGAGACGCCCCTCGCCTTGCGGCGCGACGAACACCTGGCCGCGCGCGGTGAGGACGGCGCGATCTCCGCTCGGCGAGACGTGCGCCGATGTGAGCCACTTCCACGGCTTGTCAATCCACTTTTCTCGCGCCTGGTCGAGGTCGGTGTCCAGAGTGATCGGGATCTCGCGGTCGTCCCCGCCGGCGATGTCGAACACGCGAATGCCCGCGCCGAGCTGGTAGACGATTCTCCCTTCCGAGAGCGCGGCGTCCTTCATGTCCCAATCCACGTTATGCGTGTGCTGTCGCTTGTCCGATCCATCCGGGGTCATGGACCACACGTTCATGGCGCCGTCTCGATCGGAGACGAAGTACAGGCGCCCTTGCCAGAACATCGGGCTGCGATCCGTGCCGGGGTGATCGCCGGTGAGACTGCGGGCTTCCTGCCCGGTCGCCGGATCGAAGCGCCAGATGTCCTGCGCCGTTCCACCCCGGTATCTCTTCGTGTGACTGCCCTGGAAGGGGAAGCGCTCGAAGAAGAGCGCGCCGCCGTCGTCGGAGAACGCGGCATCGGCGATCTGGCTCAGGGGCACCCGCTCCCGCGCGCCGTCGTGAAGATCCAGGAGCACCGCTTGATAGTTCGGAAGACCCGCATACCGCTGTGTGACGTAGACGAGACGCCCGTCAGGAGCGAACGCCGCCGGGTTGCAGCGCGCTCCATCGTAGGTCCAGCGCGTCGGAAGGCCGCCCTCTGCCGGCATCGTGTAGATCTCGGTCGGCCCCTCGTACTGCGCCGTGAAGGCGACCGTGGAGCCGTCGCGCGAGAGAACCGGGTTCATCTCCATCCCCGCGTGGCTCGTGAGCCTCGCGGCGACCCCGCCCCGGCTCGAGACCTTCCAGAGATCGCCCTCGGCGACGAAGAGGATCGTCTCGCCGTGAACGGCCGGATGTCGGTAGTAGCCGACGGGACCGGCGGCCGAGCGGCCGTGCGACACGAGGATCGCGACGGAGAAGAGAACGAGCGGCAGGCGGTGGATCATGGCTGCGGAGCGAGCAACGGCAAGGCGAGAGTGCATCGTGGCTCTCCCTGTTTTGACGGCCGGCGCAGTCGCGAGCAGAGCGAGTGAACTCTACGTCCGCCCGAAGGGGCCTGCAAGCGCGCGGTGCGGGCCTCGATTCGCGCCGGGGTACTTCGATCGGATCGGGCGCGGCGGCGCCGGGTCGCTGCTGCCGATTCCGTTGCACCCGCGGGGGGATGGAGTTTGGTACCCTCGTGCGGACATGGATCATCGGACGGCGGGAGGTTTGGAGGCTCCGGAGGCCGCGCGAACGCCCGGGGCTCCCCGGAGCACGACGGTCGGTGAAAGGGGACACTCATGAATCCGCGCTGGATCACGCCTGCCCTGGCCTTCATCGCACCGGCGATCCTCTTTGGAATCGTCTTCACGGGCTGCCGCGAGACAGAGGTCTCGGCCGTGCGACTCGAGACGCCGATCGCGATAGACGGCGCCCGCTCGGACTGGGAGGGCATCAACGGCTACGACTTCGAGAGCCAGAAGTTCTACCTCGGCGTGGCGAACGATGACGGGTCGCTCTACTTGCTCGTTGCGACCAACAACCGAGCGCTCGCGATGGAGGCGCTGCGCTGCGGGCTGCGGTTTCGCTTCAAGCCGGAGAGGGCGAAGCGGAGCACGCTCTGGATCGGGTCCCCGGGCCCGGTGCGCGACGGCATCGCCGGTCTTGAGCCACCGCCCGAGGGTCTGCGGCCCGGCGAGAGCGGCGGGCGCGCCCGACCGATGGAGGACTTCACGCGCAACACGGACGAGCGCCTCCAAGCCGCGCTCGCGGAGCTTCGCGACGAGGTCAGGATCTTCACCGCCGCGGGAGAAGACAGCGTGGATTTGCTGCCGAGCGAAGCCGCGGAGCGCGGGCTCGAGATGCGGGCAGGCTACGAGAAGGGCGGGCACTTCATCCTCGAGATGAAAGTCCCGCTGACCCGCGCCGACGAGCGCCCCCTCGCGATCGGAGTTCCCTCCGGTGGGGCGGAGTTGATCAATCTGGACTTGAGCATTCCAAAGCCGCAGTGGGGCGGGCCGGGTTTCGAAGATGGCCGGCACGACGGCACCGGGTTCGGGCGGGAACCGCAGCCGGGCAGAGCGTTCCCGGGCGGCGATGGCGGCGGCATGGGCCCCCGCGCCCAGGCGATGAACCTCCAGGGTCTCGACGTGACGGTGAAGATCGCGCTCGCCGCCGGTGAAGCGCCGATGATTCCGTGAGGGCCGCTCACGCCCTCGTGCCTCGCTTCGGCGCAGGCGGCTCCTCGGCCCGCGCCGCGTTCTTCCTCTGATTGCCTCCCTTAGATTGGCTGATCAACATCCCCCTCTATTGGCTCTTGTGTTGGCGTATGCTAAGGCCGATCCTTGTATTGGTCGGGTCCAAAGACGAGCCGCCTTCCCGCGCCGGCTCCGAAGGAGAGGCCGAGAATGCACGTCAAGATTGACCGAGGGAGCAGCGTGCCGATCTACCGCCAGATCAGCCAATTCCTTCGCACGCAGATCCTCCAAGGGGGCCTTCCGGAGGGGTATCGCCTGCCGCCGGAGCGCGCCTTGGCGAAGACTCTCGGCGTCAACCGGACGACGGTGATGAACGCCTACGCCGAGCTGAAGGCGGATGGTCTGGTGCACGGTCGCGTCGGCGACGGAACGCGCGTCGCGGCAGTCGCGCGCGAGACGCCGGCGCGGCAGCGCGACGTGCAAGCCATCCGCTGGTCGGACTTCGCCCGGCTCTCGATCCGCCCTTCGGATGACGAAGTCAGGAAGTTGCTCGCCTTGTCCGAGGAGCAGGGAGTGATCGTCCTCTCCGTCGGTTTCCCGGCGCTCGAGGCGATCCCGCTGCGACTTCTGCAGCACGCGGCCGGCGAGGTATTCGAGCAGCGCGGCGCGTCGGCGCTCTTCTACGCGCCGGCGGAGGGAGTGAGCAGCTTTCGCGAAGCGCTCGCGGGGCTCATGGCGAATCGAGGCGCCTCTCTCGGCCCCGAGGAGATCGTGGTGACCTCTGGATCGCAGCAGGCGCTCGACATTGTCGCGCGCACGCTGATCGAGCCCGGCGACACGGTCGTCGTCGAGGAGCCGACCTACATGGGCGCGCTCCAGTGCTTCCGTGCCGCCGGCGCGCGGCTGATGTCGGTCCCTGTGGACGGGGAGGGCATGCGGACCGATCTTCTCGCGAGCCTGCTCGGGCGCTGCAGCCCGAAGTTCATCTACACGCTGCCGACGTTTCAGAATCCCTCGGGATCGGTGATGAGCTTGGAGCGCCGCATGCGGCTCCTCGATCTCGCCTATCGCTTCCGGGTCCCGATCGTCGAAGACGACGTCTACGGCGAACTCTGGTACGACGAAGCGCCGCCTCCGCCCCTTCGCGCGCTCGACCGTCACGGATACGTTCTCTACGCCGGCTCCTTCTCGAAGGCGCTCTGCCCGGGGCTTCGCGTGGGTTGGATCGCGGGGCCGCGCTCGCTGACCCGCCGGCTCGTGCAGGTCAAGCAGCTCATGGATCTCCAGGCGCCCACGTTGAGCCAGATGATCATCGAGCGGCTGCTCGTTTCCGGCGAGTACGCGCGGCACGTCGAAACTGCACGAAAGCGCTATGCGCCGCGCCGGGACGCGATGGAGAAGGCTCTCAAGAGGCACGCTCGCGGATGGGCCGAATGGAGCAGGCCGGGTGGCGGCTTCTACTACTGGTGCCGCGTCGAGACTTCGTTGCCCATCGCGGCCCTGGCGGCCGAGGCCGCGGAGAAGAAGGTGTCGATCCTCCCGGGCTCGACGTGCACGGCCGTGGAAGCCGCGGAGAACCGCATCCGTCTGAGCTTCTCGTGCGCGAAGCCGGAGGAGATCGAAGAAGGGATCACACGGCTCGCGCGTGTGGTGCGTCGCGCGAGCGCTCGCGCGCACGCCGTGAGCCCGCCCGTGGACGCGACCCGCCCGATGATCTGAACGGCGGCGCCATCGCGCGTTTCGCGCGGCCCGGCTCGGCCGCGCCGAGGGAGTGGAGGGAGACATCATGAGGACGGCATTCGCAAAGCGCATGGGCAGGGTGCGGGCATCGGACATCCGCGAGCTCCTCAAGCTCACGGTGAACCGCGATGTGATCTCGCTCGCGGGCGGGCTGCCGGCGCCGGAGCTCTTTCCGGTGTCGGAGCTGGCGGATCTCACGTCGAAGATCCTGGACGAGCACGGGGCCGCGGCCCTGCAGTACTCGCCGAGCGAGGGACACGAGCCGTTGCGGGCGCAGATCGCGGCGCGGATGAACGCTCGGTGGAAGACGAGCTATGCGAGCGATCAGATTCTCGTGACGACAGGTTCCCAGCAGGGGCTCGATCTCATCGGGAAGCTCTTCCTCGACGAGGGCGACGAGATCCTGTGCGAGAGCCCGACGTACGTCGGCGCGATCTCGGCGTGGAACGTCTTCCAGCCGCGCTGGGTCGAGGTGCCGACGGACGACGACGGCATGAACGCATCGGAGCTGGAGCGGCTGCTCGATGCGCGCCGGCAGGTGAAGTTCATCTATGTGGTGCCGAACTTCCAGAACCCATCCGGAAGAACCTGGTCGCTCGAGCGGCGCCGCCTTCTCATGGAGGCGGCGACCCGGCGCGGCGTCCACGTAATCGAGGACAATCCGTACGGCGAGGTGCGGTTCGAAGGCGCGGACCTGCCGTCGCTCAGGACGATGGATCCCGAGGGGCTCGTCATCACGCTCGGGACGTTCTCGAAGATCTTCTGCCCCGGGCTCCGCATCGGCTGGGTCGCGGCGGATGCGCCGGTCCTCGCGAAGCTGGTTCTGCTCAAGCAGGGAGCGGATCTCCACACCCCGACGCTGAACCAGATGCAGGTCTCCGCTTCGATCAACGGCGGCGGTTTCGAGGAGCGGATCGCGCGCATCGCGGACGTCTACCGTGAGCGGCGCGACGCGATGATGAGCGCGCTCGAGCGGGAGATGCCGGCGGGCGTCCGATTCACGCGCCCGGCCGGCGGTCTCTTCCTCTGGGTCAATCTCCCGCCGGAGGTGAACGCTCGGGCGCTTCTTGCGCGGTGCATGGACGCGGGCGTGGCGTTCGTGCCCGGCGAGGGGTTCTTCCCGAACGGCGGGCACGTGAACACGCTCCGGCTCAACTTCTCGAACATGCCGCCGGCGCGGATAGAGGAGGGGATCCGCCGGATGGCGGCGGCGCTCCGGCTCTTGACGAGCGAGTCCGCGACGCCCGCAAGGAGCGCGGAGAACACGCTCGCCGCCGTCTCGGCGCGGGAGGGATCGAGATCGTGAAGGTGCTCGCGCTCGAAGCGTACACCGGGATCGAGAGGCTCTTCGCGCCGCGGGCTTCGAAGGGGAGTGGAGAGAGAGGGGAACGATGATCCAACGATTCCATCATGCGGACGCCTTCGCGGCGGCGCCTTTCGCGGGGAACCCCGCGGCCGTCTTCCTCCTTCCCGAGCCCCGCGAGGAAAGCTGGATGCAACTGGTCGCGCGCGAGATGAACTTCTCGGAAACGGCGTTTCTCGTCCGGCGCGCCGATGGCTTCGATCTTCGCTGGTTCACGCCGCGCGTCGAAGTGAACCTCTGCGGGCACGCCACGCTCGCCTCGGCCCACGTCCTCTTCGCGGAGGGAATCCTCGCTACGGGTGAAACGGCGCGGTTCCACACGAAGAGCGGGCTTCTCACCGCTGTTCTCCGCGACGGCTGGATCGAGATGGACTTCCCCGCTCGACGCCAGACGCGCATCGAGACGCCGGCCGGGTTGCTGGAAGCACTTGGCGTGGAGGCGTCGTACACGGGACGGGATGTGGACGATTATCTGGTGCTGGTCCGTTCGGAGGATGTCGTGCGCGGGCTCCGCCCCGACTTCCGCGCGCTTCGCGCTTTCGGCGTGCGCGGCGTCATGGTGACGGCGCCGTCCGCGGATCCGAGTTTCGATTTCGTCTCGCGGTTCTTCGCGCCGGGCGCCGGCATTGACGAGGATCCGGTGACCGGATCCGCGCACTGCTGTCTCGCTCCGTTCTGGGCGGAGCGTCTTGGGAAGAACTGCCTGACCGGCTATCAAGCGTCGGAGCGAGGGGGCGTCGTCAAGATGAAGGTCGCGGGGGACCGCGTCATCCTCGCCGGGCAAGCGGTCACCGTCGCGAGAGGCGAGCTGATCGTGTAGCCGTCTTCGCCGGCACTAGGAAGGGGGCCGCCGCCCTCCGGCGCGAAGCCCCGCCTCGAACTTCGAGATCGCGACGGTTTCGAGCGGCAGCGAAGCACGAAGCTCCTCGACGAACGGCCGCGCGGCCTCGACCACCTCGGGGGCGACCTCGATCTCGATGCTGCCCTCGACATGGGACAGCGCGCCATATTTGGCGGCGTTGGTCGCGAGTTCATGGAAAACCAGCGACATCGGCGTGACCATGTGCGCCCCCACCGACACGTCCTCGCCACCGATCCGGTGTCGGAGTT
>JAGVPR010000326.1 GCA_020052115.1 Candidatus Eiseniibacteriota bacterium | reverse complement strand
GGCAGCCAACGCGTCGGCCGCCTCCCCGTGACACGCGCTGCACTCGGGGGTGGAGAGCCCGGCGGCGTGGGGGAAGTCCGTGACGCCGTCGAGTTCCATGTGGCAGGAGGTGCAGCCGAAGCCGGCCATCGAGTGGACCGAGGCCTTCCAGCCGACCGTGTCCACCCAGGCCAAGGCGCGACCGGCCTCAGTCGTCATGCCCTCGGAGCCGTGGCAGCCAAGACAATCGCCATCGGAGGCCGCGCATGGAACCGCCCACGCTGCGAGAAGAAGAACCGCCACCGCCACGCGCCGAGAGAGAACCTTCACCACGAAACCTCCTTCTCTCCGCCGGGCGGGACGGAATCCGGTGACCTGTCCGCAAGCTGCATGCCAGGCCGCCTGAAAATGCACGTATCCGCTTCCCTGTAAGTGCGTTAGAGAGGCTCCTCTCTCGTTCCAGCCTCGAGCGGCCCCCGCCAGGAGGAGGTCCGACCGACATCTTGTCGAAGAAGACTCTGTGGATACTCTCCACACCGGAAGAGAGGTGGACGATGACCGCGCGGCGAGATTATTCTGCGTGCCACGGAGGACGCAATGCTTCGATTCGCTCGGCTGCTCCAGGTGGTCGGGGTACTTCTCTTGCCGCTGGCCCTCATCCTGGCCATGACGCGCCGGGAGATGAACGTCGCGCTGGCCTTGCTCGCCGCGGGAGGCGCCCTCTTCCTCGCGGGTCGGCTCCTCGAACGCCGGATCCCCTAGAGATTTCTACGCCGCGCGCCGCCCCAGCAGCATCGGCCGGATCAGCAACAACCCAGCGATGAACCCCCCGATATGGGCGAACCAAGCGACACCCCCCTGCCCCGCCGAAGCCACCGTTGCGGACAGGATCTGGAGCACGAACCAGAAAACGAGCAGGACGACAGCCGGCACCCACACCAGACGGATGAAGATCCCAAGAAACAGCAGCGCCCGGACTCGCGCGCGCGGGTAGAGCACGAGATAAGCGCCGAGGATCGCGGAGATCGCGCCGGAGGCACCGACGGCCGGCACGACCGACGATGGAGAGAGGAACACGTGCGCGAGGCCGGCCGCCAGACCGCCGATCAAGTAGAACACGAGAAAGCGAACCGGACCGAGCACATCCTCGATGTTGTTGCCGAAGATCCACAGGTAGACCATGTTCCCCACGAGATGCATGACGCCCCCGTGGAGGAACATCGAGGTCACCAAGGTCAGGGGTTCGGGCGGCGCGGCGAATGGTAGGTCCCCCGACACCACCGGCCGCCCCCAGGCCCTGGGGTCCAGAACCTCTGACGGGATGGCCCCGAAGGCCTGAATGAACATCGCCGCCCTCTCTCCCAGCCCCACTTCATACAGAAAGACCGCGGCGTTGGCCGCGATCAACAACACAGTGAGAAGTGGAAAGCGGCGAACCGGATTCTCATCGTGGAGTGGAAAGAACATCAGCGCCCCTCAGCCCAAGGTCCCCTGTTGCTTCGATCCCTCACGTCGGTTCCGGATTTCGACGCCCCGCCCAGGATAGCCAACTCGCGCGCCCATCGCCAGCGCGCCCGCGTCCGCTTCTACCCCGCCTGCCCCGCGCTTGCCCGAAGCGGCTCTCGCGCGGCGGGAGAGGTGCTTGCTGGGAGAGGTGCTTGCTTGACGTGATCGCCCAGACTCACTAGTCTCCGTCCGATCGGTTCTACGAGGGTGCCGCCGCCGACGGCGCCTCGATCCACAGCCGGGAGATTCTGGGTGACGGCAGGACGCATGGCGGGTTCTCCGCGGAGGATGTTCGCAGTATCGGCCTCGCTGCTGATCCTGCTCGTCCTCTTCATGCTCATTCTGGCCTCCCAGCCCTCGGCGATGGCCGAGCCTCCCTCACCCGAGCTCCCCGCCGGCGCGGAGCAGTGCCTGGTGTGCCACGAGACCGGATCGCCTTCGGCGCGCCGCGAGCCCGGCACGGCGCCCAAGGTGGACACTGCAGCTTTCATGACTTCGCCTCACGCATCACTCGAGTGCACCGCGTGCCACTCGGACCTCGCCGCAGTGGAGTTCCCGCACCCCGACCAGCTGGCTCCGGTCACGTGCGGCGATTGCCACAGCGACGTGGCGACCCAGTACGATGAGAGCCTTCACGGCCTGGCCGCAAAGCGCGGCGACGCGCAGGCGCCCACGTGCAAAGGCTGTCATGGCACGCACGCCATCCGCCGGAGCTCGGATCTCGAATCCCCGACCTCCGTCATGAATGTCCCCTCACTGTGCGGCCGCTGCCACCACGAGGGCTCGGCCGTGCAGATGACCCACTCGATCCCTCAGGACAGCATCCTCGAGAACTACAGCGAGAGCATCCACGGCGAGGGTCTGTTCAAGAGGGGGCTTATCGTCACAGCCGTCTGCACGAGCTGTCACACGGCACATCATGTGTTGCCCCACACCGACGAGCGATCCTCGATCTCGCGCGGCCAGATCGCCCACACATGCACCCGCTGTCACGCGCGCATCGAGACGGTTCACCGCAAGGTCATCCGCGGCGAGCTATGGGAGAAACAGCCGCACCTGATCCCCGCCTGCGTGGATTGCCATGCGCCTCACAAGGTGCGGAAGGTCTTCTACACGCAAGGCATGGCCGACCGGGACTGCCAGCGCTGCCACGCCCGCCACGATCTCGTCGCCGCCGGCGGCGGGGCATCCGACATGCTCTTCGTGGATCAAGAGACGCTGGGCAAGTCCAGGCACTCTCGGGTCGCATGCGTGCAGTGCCACACCGAGTGTTCCCCCTCGCTCCTTCGTCCCTGCACGACCGTCGCTCCGACAGTGGACTGCTCCATCTGCCACGCGGAGGTCGTGGATCAGTACCGGGCGAGCACCCACGGCAAGCTCGCATCGAGCGGAAGCCCTGACGCTCCCACGTGCCTCGAGTGCCACGGCTCCCACGGCGTGCTCGGCAAGGGGGATCCCGCCTCGATCTCGTTCCCTCGTAACATCCCGTCCCTGTGCGGCCGCTGCCACCGCGTCGGGGAGAGAGCCGCCGTCCGCTACAAGGGCGCACAGCGTGATGTCGTCGAGCACTATACCGAGTCAATCCACGGCAAGGGGCTCTTGGAGAGCGGCCTAACCGTCACGGCCACGTGCACGAACTGCCACACGGCTCACGGTGAGGCTCCGGCCGCAGACTCGACCTCGACGGTCCATCGCGACAACATCGCCGGAACCTGCGCCAAGTGCCACAGGGGGATCTACGATCTCTACACCGAGAGCGTGCACTCGCCGAAGATCACGAAGACCGACAAGAAGCTCCCCACGTGCAGCGATTGCCACACGGCTCACACGATCCAACGCACCGATCTCACCAACTTCCGCCTGCACATCATGGACCAGTGCGGCAACTGCCACGAGGATATCGCCGAAAGCTACTTCGATACCTTCCATGGCAAGGTCTCCAAGCTCGGCTACCTGAAGACGGCGAAGTGCTACGACTGCCATGGCGCGCACGACATCTTCCCCACCTGGAACGCGAAGTCGCACCTGAGCCGCGCCAACATCGTGGAAACATGCGCGCAGTGCCATCCGGGCTCGAACCGCCGGTTCGCCGGTTACCTGACGCACGCCACGCATCATGATCCGAAGAAGTACCCGTTCCTCTTCTTCGCCTTCTGGGGCATGACCGGGCTCCTCTTGGGCACGCTTACGCTCGCCGGCCTTCACACGGCCGCTTGGATCCCTCGCTCGATCCAGTTCCGCAAGACGCTCAAGGCCAGCCACGCGTCCGAGTCGAAGATCTACGTCAGCCGCTTCAAGCCGTTCTATTCGCGCCTGCACCTCATGGTCATCGTCAGCTTCTTCGCGCTGGCCCTGACCGGAATGACCCTCAAGTTCTCCTACACGGCCTGGGCCCGGGTCCTGTCGCGGGTGTTTGGCGGCTTCGAGACCGCCGGCGGAATCCACCGCGTGGCGGCGGTCATCACGCTCGCCTACTTCACGCTTCACCTGTGGGACCTGTTCAGACGCAAGCGCCGCGAGGCGGGCGGGCTGCGGAAGCTCTTCTTCGGGCCGAACACCATGCTGCCGACGCGCACGGATTTGCGCGAGGCGGTCGGTTCGATCAAGTGGTTCGTCGGCGCGGGGCCGAGACCCGAGTACGGCCGCTGGACCTACTGGGAGAAGTTCGACTATTTCGCGGTGTTCTGGGGCGTGGGCATGATCGGCTCGACGGGGCTCTTGCTGTGGTTCCCCGAGCTGTTCACGAACGTCCTGCCGGGCTGGGCGATCAACGTCGCCACGATCATCCACAGCGACGAAGCCCTGCTCGCGGTCGGGTTCATTTTCACGATCCACTTCTTCAACACGCACTTCCGGCCGGAGAAGTTCCCGATGGATCCGGTGATCTTCACCGGCAGCGTCCCGCTCGAGGAACTGAAAGTGGACAGGCCGCGGGAGTACGCCGAACTGCTCGCTTCAGGCACGCTCGAGGATCGGATCGTGCCTCCGCCTTCGCCGCAAGCGCTCCGCTCTTGGCGGATCTTCGGCTTCACCGCGCTCGCGATCGGGCTAACCCTGGTCGGGCTCATCCTGTACGCGGCCATCTTCGCCTACCGCTGATACGGCCAGGCCCGTCAGCGCTCGGATGTGAGCCGGCGCGCCGCTTCCTCCAGTCGCTCGACCGCCACGGCCTCGTCCAGGAGTTCCTGCTCCCCGCTCTCCATGCGCTTGAGGGTCACGCGACCCGCAGCCGCTTCGTCCGGGCCGATCACGGCCACGAATGGAATCGTCCGCTTGTCCGCGTATGAGAACTGCTTCTTGAGACGATCCGCGTCGTAGTAGACCTCGGCCGCCACGCCTGTCTTTCGAAGGCGCGCGGTGAAACGAAGCGCGGCCGCCAGCGTCGCCTCGTCGAAATGCGCCACGAGACAGAGCGTCGGGGAGCAGGAGACGGAGAGCGCATTCATCTGCTCGAGCGCTGTCATGACTCGATCGAGACCGATGGAGGTCCCCGTTCCGGGCACGGGAACTTCGGCGAACACGCCGGTGAGCCCGTCATAGCGCCCGCCGCCGGTGAGACTCCCGATGTGAGGCAAATCCGGGAGGACCGACTCGAAGACAGGACCGGTGTAGTAGTCCAGCCCGCGCGAGAGGTTCAGGTCCAGCGTGAGGTGCTCCGGGCGCACGCCGAAGGCCTCGATGTAGCCCAGCATCCGCCGCATCTCGACGACCCCGATCGGTCCCTGCGCCGTGCCGGCCAGAATCGGCTCGACGGCTGAGAGCACCTCGACCGGCGCTCCGCGGATCTCGAGGACATCGGCCAGACGCGCCCGCGCCTCATCGGCGACGCCTGCGCGCACCAGTTCCTCCGACACGCCCTCCGCCCCGACCTTGTCGAACTTGTCCATGGCGCGGCAAATCGGCGTCTCCCACACCGGCCCAAGGCCGGCGGCCTCGACGATGCCCGCGAGGATCTTCCTGTGGTTCACGCGAATGCGGAACCGCTCGAACCCGAGCGTCGAAAGCGCCTCTTCGGTGAGGGCGACGATCTCGGCGTCGGCGAGCACGGACGTGGATCCCACGACATCCACGTCGCACTGGTAGAACTCGCGGAATCGCCCCTGCCGGAGCTGCGGCGCCTCCGCGCGCCAGACCGGTTGGATCTGATACCGCTTGAAAGGCCGAGTGAGCTGCGGGTACTGCGAGACGACGCGCGCCAGAGGGACGGTGAGATCGTATCGAAGCCCGGCGGTCGCCGCGTCACGGTACGCGAGGCGGAATATCAGCCGGTCGCCCTCCTCGCCGTACTTCCCCATCAGCACGTCCAGGTACTCGATCGCCGGCGTCTCCAGGGGCGCGAAGCCGTAGCGCCTGAAGATCCCGCGCAGGATCCCGGCAATCCGCTCGCGCTGCATCATCTCTGGAGGGAGGAAATCCCGCGTCCCCTTGAACGTCCTCGGGACGATCTTCTCGTTCACCATGACCTCCTCGAATCAAATCGCAAGCGGACCGCCGAGGGCTTTCTCCACCTCCCCAACGAGACGGCCGGAGCGCACGAGCGATGCGACCCGCTCGATTTCGGCAGCATACACCGTCTCGCGTTCGTACGGACCCAGCCGCTCGCTCCGGAAGAGCGCGAGCGCCGCCGCCGCGCCGGGGCCCATCCGGAGCGCGCCCTCCCCGAGGATCGCCTCGCTCAGAAGAAGCCCTTGTGCCGCGCACAGAATCTCGATGGCGAGGATCAGCGTCACGTTTTCCACGACCGCGGCGGCTCGTCTCGCCGAGCCCATCCCCATGCTCACGTGATCTTCCTGCCCGCCGGACGCCGGGATCGAGTCCGCGCTCGAAGGCCAGAGGAGCCCCTTGTTCTCGGAGACGAGCGCGGCCGCCGTGTACTGGGTGATCATGAGTCCCGTCCGGTGCGGCGCATCTCCCGGCACCAGATTGAGGGGAAGGCCGTAGGAGAGCTCGGGGTTCAAGAGGCGAAATGTCCGCCGCTCGGAGATGTTTCCCAGCGTCGCAATCCCGAGCCCCAGGTGATCGAGCGGAAGCGCCAACGGCTGGCCGTGGAAGTTCCCTCCGGAGATGGCCGCCACGCCGCCGTCCGGCTCCTCGAAGAGCAGCGGGTTGTCCGTGGCCGCGTTCAGCTCGCATTCGACGGCGGCCGCGGCCACGCGCCAAGCGTCGTGGCAGGCGCCGTGCACCTGGGGTACGCACCGCAGCGAGTACGAATCCTGCACGCGCAAAGCGAGCTTGCCGTGGCCTCCGCG
>JAGVPR010000317.1 GCA_020052115.1 Candidatus Eiseniibacteriota bacterium | reverse complement strand
TCGTGTACGCGGCCTCGGGCGGGACGATGTACGGCGAGCCGCGCAAGGTGCCGGTGAAGGAGAGCGCCGCGGCGGGCTCGCACCCGCTCTCGCCGTACGGCATCAGCAAGAAGGTCGGCGTCGAGTACCTCGCGTACTACGAGCGCTATCGCGGGATCGAGTGGACCGCGCTCGCGCTCGCCAACGTGTACGGGCCACGCCAGGACCCCACGGGCGAGGCCGGCGTCGTCGCCGTCTTCGCCACGAAGATGCTCGCCGGCGAGACCCCGACGATCTTCGGCGACGGGAACCAGACCCGCGACTACGTCTTCGTCGACGACACCGTCCACGCCCTCGCCCTGGCGTCCGAGCGCGGCTCGGGCCGGGTCGTGAACATCGGCACCGGGATCGAGACCTCGGTCAACGGCGTCTTCAAGCTCCTCGCGGACCTGACCGGATTCACCGGCCACCCCGCGAGCGGGCCGCTGCCTCCGGGGGAGCTGCGCCGTATCGCGCTCGACAACGCCCTGGCCGCCGAGGCCCTCGGCTGGAAGCCCTGGACCCACCTCGAGGACGGCCTCGGCGAGACCGTGGCTTTCCTCAAGGGCATCTGAGCGAAGGATCCCGCTGGCGCGTCCTAGCGAAGCTCGCCGGGCGTGTCGACCCGAAGGACGGATCGGAGCGAGGAGAGCAGCTCCGCGGGATCGCGGCCGGTCTCGAGCGCGATCGCTTCGAGGTCGCCGGATCGGAGCGTGACCACCGCGCCGGGCTCATCGCGCCGCGCCGTGCACATGCGATCGACGAACTCTGCGACCCGACGGCCGCCCTCACCGAGATCGGGCAGCGTCAAGCGCAGACGGTCCAGGTCGAGAACCATCTCCGTCCTGCCGGCGGGTGAGAGCTCGCGAAGGATGTCGGCCAGGATGCGTTCGGGAGGCACGCCGTAGAACCGGGCAAGATCGCAGAACCGCTCGAGCGTGACCGCTCGCTCGGCGCGTTCGTATCCGGCGACGACCGAGGGCTTGAACCGTCCATGCGAGTGCACGCTCACCTGGCGCAGCGTGAGGCCGCGATCCCGCCGAACATCGCGCAACGCGCGGCCGACTTCCCTCGCGAACGACCCCATGGCTCTCCGGTCGCTTCAGATGGATCCCTGGGGGAAGGTGCTCATCATACTCCGTGCCCTTCGCGGGCCGAACGCGAAGACCGCGCGACCTCGCCTGAGCCCCGGATCGAGCGGTGCGGGACTACCCCAGATGGAGGAGACGGCCGGCGCATGGACCCCAACCAGCGGGTTTGCAAGAACGCGCTCCGCGTTCTAACGTAGTCCGAACGTCCGAGTCGGGGGAGGCTGGAGCACGTGGCGGACAGTGCCGCGGCCGTGAGGGGGCTGCACGAAGAGGTCACCCACGACGCCGTCATCCCGGCGCCCGCGGGTGGCCTGCGAGTGCTCGTGGTCGATGCCCGCCGGATGTTCGCCGAGGCGTTGTCGCGATTCCTGGCCGAAGGGCAGGGCGTTGAGTGGGTGGGCGCGGCAGCGAACGTCGAAAGGGCCCATGCGATGTGTCTCGCGCACCGGCCGCACGTCGTGCTGATGGCGGCTTCACTCCCGGGGAACGACGGGATCACCGGCACCCGCGAGCTCCGCCGCGAGTTCCGGGACACGCGCGTGCTGATCGTGAGCGAGCTCGCGACGAGGGACCTGATCGGACGTGCGCTCGAGGCCGGCGCGTCCGGCGTCGTGCTGGCGACGAACGCACCCGATGATCTCCTCGGCCTCCTCAAGCGTGCAGCCGCCGGTGAGATCGTCCTGCCGGAAGCCGAGGTCGCGGCCGTCGTCCGTCGTCTCGATGAAGGACGGTCGGAGCGGCGCACATCGGTGCACATGCTGTCCAGGCTGACGGCACGGGAGACGGACGTCCTCGAGAAGCTGACGGCTGGATGCGGAACCGCGGAGGTCGCACGGGATCTGCACGTCAGTCCTCTGACGGTGCGGAGCCACGTGAAGAGCATCCTGGCGAAGCTCGGGGTGCACTCGAAACTCGAGGCCGTCACCTACGCCCTACGGAACGGGCTGGTCGACACACCACAGCCCGACTGACCGGGGCGCGCGGTTCACGCGGTCACCCGCCGATCGCCGCGTCGCGCCTCAGCTCGGCCGAGGCGACGACGGCAGTTCCCTTCCTCTCGGGCTCTCGGTCCGGCAGGAACCCGACCGACGCGAGCTCCTCGGCGAACGCGTCCCACTGATACGGGGCGCACTGGAACACGAGGACGCCTCCGGGTCGCAGGAACGAGGGCACGTCCGCGATGAGCTGACGGTAGAGGCCGAGGCCGTCATCGTCTCGTCCTCGGACCGCGCTCCGGACGAGCGAACCGGGTTCGCGGAACTCGGAGGGCGGGACGTAGGGGAGATTGGCGACGACGACGTCCACGCGTCCGCGCAGGGACGCGGGGAACGGCGCGAGCATCGAGCCCCGGTACAGGTCGACCGATGTGATCCCGAGTCTCCGTCGGTTCCGTCGCGCCCACCGGATCGCCGGTCGCAGCAGATCGCTCGCGTGGATCTCCGCATTCGGTCGCGCCCTCGCGATCGCGAGCGCGACCGCACCGCATCCCGTTCCGACCTCCACGATGACCGGGTGGGCCGCGATACCGCCGATGTGGCGGAG
>JAGVPR010000220.1 GCA_020052115.1 Candidatus Eiseniibacteriota bacterium | reverse complement strand
GGCGTCTTCGAGGTGGGTCGCGTGCTCCCCGCGAGCGAGGGAGTCCGGTTGCGGGACGCCTCGGGCGCGGTCGCGCCGCTCGCCGCCGGCGGATGGGATCATTTCCGGCAAGGGGGCGCACGATGACAATGAAGCGGGCGCTCACGATCGCGGGCTCGGACTGCAGCGGCGGCGCGGGCATCCAGGCCGATCTCAAGACGTTCACCGCGTTCCAGGTGTTCGGCATGTCCGCCGTGACCGCCGTCGTCGCCGAGAACACGGTCGGCGTGCAAGCCGTCTTCGACATTCCGGTGGAGATCGTGCTCCAGCAGATCCGGAGTTGCGTCGAGGACATCGGAACGGATGCCGTCAAGATCGGCATGCTCTCGAGCCCCGAGATCGTCCTCGCGGTGGCGGGAGCGGTCCGGGATCTCTCGTTGCCGAACGTCGTGCTGGATCCGGTCATGGTGGCGAAGAGCGGCGACCCGCTGCTCTCGGAGGCCGCGCGTGAGACTGTCCGCGAACGGCTGATGCCGCTGGCGCGCATCGTCACCCCGAACCGATTCGAGGCCGAAGTGCTGACCGGGCGGCCGATCCGCGATCTCGCCGGGATGAAGGCCGCCGCCGAGACGCTGCGCCAAAGCGGTTGCGAGTGGGTGGTCGTGAAGGGGGGCCATCTTCCCGGTGGGGGCGAAGCGGTGGATGTCGCGTTCGACGGCAGGACGCATCACGAACTGCGCGCGCCGTTCTTCGAAACACCGCACACTCACGGCACAGGCTGCACCTTTTCATCGGCCATCGCGGCCGGGCTCGCCCGCGGACGCGAGCCCCTCGACGCCATCCAGCACGCAAAGGAGTTCATCACCGAGGCGATCCGCACCGCCTCGCCCCTCGGCCACGGCCACGGCCCGACGAACCACTTCGTCGGGGTGACGAGCCGGTGGTGACGTCCGGCGGGCCTGTGCGACTCGCTCAGCTCCCGCTCAGCAGCGGGTGCCCCTCGCCCCGATGCGGCGCCGCCTGTGCGCTCCTGATGCGGTAGACCAGCTCGATCGAGGGGCGAGCCTCCGTGATCCCGAATCCGCGACCGGCCAGGATCTCCTCGTAGAGCCGCGTGTGGAGATCCGTGAACCCCTCGGAGAACTCGATCTCCTTGCCGTCGAGCGTCAGCGACCGGTGCGCCGCCTTGCCGCTCTGAACGTACCCGGGCGGCAAGTCGCTCGCGTCAACGGACAGGAACCAGCGCACCTTCGCACGCTCCAGATCCAGCGCCCCGGCCATGCGCCGCGGGCCCAAGAGGTGAACCTGCGAGCCCTGCACGTCTCCGAACAGCCACAGAAGCAGGTCGAAGAAGTGGATGCCGATGTTCATCGCCACGCCGCCGGACTTCTCCTGCGAACCCTTCCACGACACGTCGTACCACGGCCCGCGACGCGTCACGTAGGTGAGGCAGACGTCATGGCGGCCGGTCTCCCGCCGCCGGCTCAGCTCCTGCTTGAGAGCCATCAGCGCGGGATGGAGACGGAGCTGCAGGACCGTGTAGACCCGGCAGCCGGTCTCCTTCTCGAGCACCTCGAGCTGATCGAGGTTCCACGGATTGACCACGAGCGGCTTTTCGCAGATCGCGTGAGCTTGCACGCGGAGCGCCATGCGCACGTGGGCGTCGTGGAGGAAGTTCGGTGAGCAGACGCTCACGTAGTGAACCCGCTCCTCCTCGGGACCGCGCCGCCTCTTCTCGAGGAACCGATCGAACCGCTCGATCTCCGTGAAGAAGCGGGCCTGGGGAAAGGACCGATCGAGTATTCCGGCGGCATCGTGAGGATCCACGGCCGCCGCGAGCAGGTTGCCGGTGTCATGCACGGCCTTCAGATGCCGGGGCGCGACGAACCCCGTGGCTCCGATGAGAGCGAAGTTCTTCACTGCGATTCCTCCGTGTGCGGACGTGACCCCCTCGACAGCCGGCAGCATGCGCCGGGCTCGGTCAGAGGATAGCGCGCCGGCGCCCGCAGCATCCGCTCTTCTTAACGACTTCCATACATCTTTCCGTCCCACCTTGACGCACCCCTGACGCCCTTCCCCCGTACGCTCTTCCTGTCGCGCGGCGTCTGGAAGCGGCGCCGCCGGGAGGTTCATCCATGGACTTCGTGTACATCGGTCTATTCGTCGCGCTCCTCGCGAGCGCGTGGCTACTCCGCGGCCTCTTGGATCGCGTGTAGGGAGATGACGATGACTCTCGTCGCGGCAATGGTGGCTGTGCTGCTGCTGGCGTACCTGTTCGCCGCGCTGCTCAAGCCG
The DNA here is from genome assembly GCA_020052115.1 of Candidatus Eiseniibacteriota bacterium. Lineage (GTDB taxonomy): Bacteria > Eisenbacteria > RBG-16-71-46 > JAGVPR01 > JAGVPR01 > JAGVPR01. The sequence goes on along the minus strand of JAGVPR010000220.1, from coordinate 2,084 downwards.
GAGATCTTCTGATGACGCCGAACGCCTGGATCCAGATCGGCCTCTATGTCGCGGTGCTGCTCCTCTCGGCGAAGCCGCTCGGCGCCTACATGGCCCGGGTCTTCGAAAACCGACCGCTCGGCCCGATGAATGTGCTTCGCCCTCTCGAGCGGCTACTCTACCGGATCGCCGGCATCGATCCCGAGCGCGAGATGGGCTGGAAAGCGTATGCCGGGGCCATGCTGGTGTTCAGCGCGGTCGGGCTCGTCTTCGTCTACGCGTTGCAACGCCTCCAGCACGTGCTCCCGTTCAATCCGGACCATCTCGGACCGGTATCTCCCGACAGCTCGTTCAACACATCGATCAGCTTCGTCACCAACACGAACTGGCAGGGCTACGGAGGCGAGACAACGATGAGCTACCTGTCCCAGATGGCGGCGCTCACCGTGCAGAACTTCGTCTCGGCTGCGGCCGGCATCGCGATGCTCATCGCGCTCATCCGCGGCTTCGCGCGGCGCTCGGCCTCGACGATCGGGAACTTCTGGTCGGACATGGTTCGCAGCACGCTCTACATTCTGCTGCCGCTCTCGATCGTCCTGGCGATCGTGCTCGTCTCCCAGGGCGTCGTTCAGACCTTCGCCGGCCACGTGACGGTTACGCCGCTCGATCCCTCGGCGGGGCAAGCCACCCAGACGCTCGCCCTCGGACCGGCGGCCTCGCAGATCGCGATCAAGCAGCTCGGGACGAACGGCGGCGGGTTCTTCAACGTGAACTCGGCGCACCCGTTCGAGAACGCGACGCCGCTCTCGAACTTCCTCCAGGTGCTCTCGATCCTGCTCATCGCCGGGGCGCTCTGTTACACGTTCGGCCGCATGGTCGGCGACACGCGCCAGGGGTGGGCGATCCTCGCCGCGATGACGGTGATCCTCATCGGCTTCCTCATTGTGGCCGTGACCTCGGAGCAGGCGGGAAACCCAGCGCTCAGGCGCCTCGGGGTGGACGATGCCCCAAGCGCCCTCCAGGCAGGCGGCAACATGGAGGGGAAGGAGACGCGCTTCGGCATCATCAACAGCGCGCTCTGGGCGAGCACGACGACGGCCGCCTCGAACGGCTCCGTCAACGCGATGCATGACTCCTTCACGCCGCTCGGCGGCCTCGCGGCGATGCTTCTCCTGCAGCTCGGCGAGGTGGTCTTCGGCGGCGTCGGCTCGGGCCTCTACGGCATGCTGCTGCTCGTCATCATCGCAGTCTTCCTCGCGGGCCTCATGGTCGGGCGCACGCCGGAGTACCTGGGCAAGAAACTCGACGCCTACGACATGAAGATGGCCTCGCTCGGAATCCTCGTGATGCCGCTCGTCGTGCTGGTCGGCACGGCCGTCGCCGTCTCCACGGCCGCCGGGCGCGCCACGATCTTCAACCCCGGCACGCACGGCTTCAGCGAGGTGCTCTACGCCTTCTCCTCGGCGGGCAACAACAACGGGAGTGCGTTCGCCGGGCTCGGCGCGAACAACCCGTTCTACAACACGGCCCTCGGCCTGGTGATGTTCGCGGCGCGGTTCTGGATCGCGATCCCCGTTCTCGCCCTAGCCGGATCGCTCGCGCGGAAGAAGCACGTGCCCCCCAGCGCGGGGACGCTGCCGACGCACGGCGTGACGTTCGTGACCCTGCTCATCGGCGTCGTGCTCCTCGTCGCGGCCCTGACCTTCGTCCCCGCCCTCGCGCTCGGCCCGATCGCCGAGCACCTGACGGCGCTGAGGTAGAACACGATGGACGGCTCCAAACCGAACACGAGGCTCTTCACCGGCTCGATCGTCCGGCGCGCGATCGTGGATTCGTTCCGGAAGCTCAATCCGAGAGTGGAGGTCCGCAACCCCGTCATGTTCGTCGTAGCGGTCGGCGCGGTTCTCACGACGATCCAAGGCATCCTGCTGATCGGCCGGCACGGCGCCGAAGAGCCTTCCTTCGTTCTCGGCGTGGCGGCCTGGCTCTGGTTCACGCTGCTATTCGCGAACTTCGCCGAGGCGATCGCCGAAGGCCGCGGACGCGCCCAGGCGGAATCGCTCCGTCAGGCGCGCCGGGACCTCATGGCCCGCCGGCTCGCGTCC
>JAGVPR010000090.1 GCA_020052115.1 Candidatus Eiseniibacteriota bacterium | reverse complement strand
CGGGGCAGCGCGTCCGCGATCATGCGATCAACGAGCAATGAGACGGCCTCGAAGGTCTTGGCGCTCTCCCCCTCGGGCAGATCGGCAGCGGCGACCGTGTAGCCGGCCCGGCGGAGCGCATCGCCCGCCGCCGGCGCATAGAGTCGCCCGGCGCGCGGTTCTGCGACGAGGAGGACCGGGTCGGCGAGATGAGAGGAGCGCGCGAGAGCGCCGAGGGAGTCGAGCACTCCCTCGCCGACCTGCACGGGATAGGAACGCGCTCCGAGTTCAACCGTGATCGTTCGCATCGCACCTCCGGGACCTCTCCGTGCCGGGCCCCTTCGTGTGAGTCCCGGGCGCGGCGGGCCCGGCGTGCGGTGGAAGACGGCGCTACCGCTCCAGCGCGGAGAGCTCCCGGCGGAAGCGCTCGAGTTCCTCTTCGAGCCGCCGGATCTCCTCGTGCAGGAACTTGCGGCGGTCCCGCTGCCGCGAGGTCTCGTCCGAGAGCGCTTGCTCCTCGCGTAGGGCCGGTGGCAGCTCGCCGATCTCGACGGAGATGCGCCGCCGCTCGCCGTCGCGCACGTAGTCCAAGCGGGCGCGAGCCCCCGGACTCATCACGGCCACGCGGCGCGTCAGATCGGCCACGTCTCTCACCGGATTCGAGCCGAGGCCCACGATGACGTCGCCGGAACGAAGTCCGGCCCGCTCGGCAGGGGCCCCCGGAAGAATCTCGAAGACCACGACGCCGCGCGTCTCCTCTCCGGCGCCGAGCCGGTTTCGGAGATGGGGCGTGAGCCCGACCACGCGAACGCCGAGGAAACCGCGCTCTTCGCGATCTGGGGTGAGAACCTCCGCCGCCACATCCTGAAGCTGCTCCACGGGGATGACGACCGTGGCTCCCTCACGCGATTCCACTTCCTCCGGCACAGGCCCGGCGAAAGGTCGCCGCGCTGCCTGAAGGGTCGAAGGGTCCGGGCCGTCGAGCCGGCCGGCGACAAGACCGATCAGCTCGCCCGCGGGATTGAGCACGGCTCCGCCGCTCCAGCCCGGCCGCACGGGCGCGTTCACCGTGAGCACGCGGCCGCCTTCGCGTAGCCCGCTCACGGGAAAGGGCTCGCTCACGGTGCCCAGGGCCGACGAAGCCTCGCGAGAGCCGTCGGCGTAGCCGACGAGGACGACCCAGGCGCCGGGCGCCAGGGCGGAGGACCGGGCAAGCGGAATGGATCGGAGGGCGCGAGTGCCGATGTCGAGGAGCGCCACGTTCGCCGTGGGATCGCGCACGAGGAGCCGCGCCGGGAAGCTCTGGCCGCTCGCCGTCTGAACCAGGATTTCATCGTCCTCGTCCGCCACGCTGGCCGTCGTCACGACGAGACCCCCGTCGTCGTAAACGACGCCCGATCCCACGCTGACCCTTCCACGGACTGAAGGGACGTGGGCTTTTCCTGCCTGCGGGCGCGAGGAGCGGCGGGCGATCACGGTGACGATGGAGGGGCGCGCGGCATCCACCAGGACGCGCATCTCCGCCTCGCGGGATGCCGGAGCGTTTGGAGCGCACCGGGCCCCGGCCGGAAGCGACGCCAGCGCGGTGAGCGCCAGGCAAACGCTGCACAGAGCGCGCGGGAGTCGCGCCGCCTGCACGAGGGTCATTCTCAGAACCGAACCGGGACGTCCTGGTTGGCGACTGCCGGGCCCGACGGATTCGAGGCCCCCGGCAAGGCCGTCGCCCCCCGACCCGTGATCATGGTGTAACGATCGAGAACATAGTCGATTTCATCGCCGGCCGGAATGGCGCGCTGCAGTCCGGGCTCCACCGGCGATGACAGCGCGGACGCGGCCGAAGATTCGGCCGGGGCGGCGAGTTCTTCCTGCGCGTGCATGGGCGCGCCGGCACGGCCTGTCCAGAAGCGAGCCCCGCCGTATCCGACGAGAACGCCGAGGACGAGAGCGGCCGCCACCCGCAGAGCAGGCGCCGGCAGCCAGACGGAGAGATCCCAGCGCTCCCATCGAGGCCAGCGGAAGCGACGCGCCTCGAACCTCTCCACGCGACCCATGACGCGGGCCGTGAAGTCATCGCTCACGTCCACGCGCGGCAGGGATCTCACCGCCGCCACGGCCCCTTCCATCTCCCCCAAGGCCGCGCGGCATCCGGCGCAGCTCTCGAGATGCGAACGGATCGCGATCTCCTCAGCGTCGGTGAGCTGTTCGTCAATCAATGCGGAGAGGAGTTCCCGAGCATCCCGGCAGATCATGTCAGGTCCCTCTTGTCGTAGCCTTCCAACTTCTCCCGGAGGCTCTGCCGCGCCCGATTGATGCGCGAGCGGACCGTTCCTCCCGGGATTCTCAAGATTTCCCCGATCTCTTCGTACGAGAGCCCCTCGATATCCCTCAGCACCAGGGCCTCGCGGTACTTCGGCGGCAGCTTCCGGATCGCGCGCGACACGATCGCCGAGAGCTCCTCGCGGGACGCCACGGCGTCGGGGTGCGGCGCTGAATCCGCCAGGTACTGGCCTGGTCCCCCTGCCGTTCCCTCGACCGTGTCAATCTCCACCGAACCTCGGAGGCGGACAACACGCCGGATCTCGTTCTTCGCGAGATTCGCCGCGATCGTGAAGATCCATGTCGAGAACTTCCCGCTCTGCCGATACCGCATCCGGTGGACGTAGACTCGGAGGAACACCTCCTGGGCGATGTCCTCTGCGCGATGCCGATCGCCGATGTAGCGGAACACCAGATTTATGATCCTCGACTGGTACCGCTCCACCAGGCACCGGAACGCATCCTGCGAGCCGGCCACAACAGCCGCCATCAGCTCCTCATCGGATCGGAGCCTCAGGTGCGTTAGGGCCGTCGGTGGCCGCTCTGCCACTGGATCGTTTCCTGAACCCGAAGTCATCAACACGCCAACCCGCAACAGGTTCCCGCGTTCCGGCTCCCATGGAACCGCCCAGCGGCCCGCGGCGTCCGGATGGCGGAGAACTGTCCCTGACCGCTATCTTCCATGTTCGCCCAGGATTGCGCTCAGACGATCGATCTTCTTCTCAAGACCCTTGTTCCCGGGGTCCTTCCCCAGCGCGAGCCGGTATTGCCCGAGCGCCTCCGCGGAGCGCCCGAGCGCCCGGTACGCGTCGCCCAGATGCTCGCCCACCAGTGGATCCCCTTCGGTGAGCTCCGCCGCCCTCTCCAGCGCCTGGCACGCCTCGTCGTGGCGGCCCTGCTGGAAATAGGCCCACCCCAGGCTGTCCATGAAGAAACCGTTCTCCGGCTCGATGGCGAGGGCGTTCTTTATCTCCTTGACCGCCTCGTCGAGCCGGATTCCGCGCTCGGCATACATGTAGCCGATGTAGTTCATCGCGGTGGCGTTTTGAGGGTCCACTCGAAGCAGACGCCGGAAGGCGTCCACCGCCCCGCCGAGATCGCCGGCGCGCTCGCGGATGCGACCGAGCGCGAAGAGGGCTCGCACATCGTCCCGCTGAAGCTCGAGGACCCGCCGGATGTGGCGCGTCGCGCTCTTCGCATCGCCGCTCTCCATCTCGGCGAGGGCCAGCAGGTAGAGCAGGCGCGGATGGTCGCGATTTCTCTTCTCGGCCCGCCTCAGCACGCTCACCGCTTTCGCGTATTCCTCATCGCTGGAGTAGATAGCGCCGAGGGCCACGAGCGCTTCGAGGTGATCGGGATCGCGTTCCAGGATCGCCTCGAGTTCCAGGCGCGCCTCCGCGCGCTTTCCACCGCGCAGATACGCTTCGGCGAGGAGGCCGCGGATGTCCGGCTCATTGGGCTCGGTCTCGCGCATCGGCTCCAGGATCGCGAGCGCGTCATCCACACGCCCCAGTCGGAGCGCGAGCGCCGCCATGCGCCGGCCGAGGATCCCCTCCGGAGCCACGCGCTGGCGTAGTTCGGCCAGGCGCGCCCCCGCTTGCTCCTGATCGCCAGAGGCCGCCAGCAGCTCGGCATAGTTCGCCGGCGGCCTGGCAAGCCGGAAGCGTCCGAGAGCCACCGGCGACTGGACAAAATTGAAGCGCGTCGGGCCAAGAACCTCAGCCGCGACACGGGTATCCCG
>JAGVPR010000047.1 GCA_020052115.1 Candidatus Eiseniibacteriota bacterium | reverse complement strand
CGCCGCCCATCGAGCGCCGCGGGCGCGACGCGGCGCTTGTCCTCGCGGCCGGCGTCTTCCTGGCCGCGCACTTCGGTCTCTGGATCGCTTCGCTGTCGCTCACCTCCGTGGCCAGTTCGGTCGCCCTGGTGGCCTTGAATCCGCTCTTCGTCGCGCTTTTCGCGAGGATGTTCCTTCGCGAGGGGCTGTCGCGAAAGGTCCTGGCTGGGATGGTGCTGGCGATGGCGGGCTCGATCCTGATCGGCGGTTCAGACTTCCGGGCGGAGTCCGCCGCATTGACCGGCGACGCCCTGGCTCTCGCCGGCGGGGTGGCAGGGGCTCTCTACCTCGTCGTGGGAAGAGCCGTGCGAGCGCGCTACCCGCTGCTCACTTACGTGGTCGCGGTCTACGGCACCGGCGCTGCCGTGCTGACGGCCGCCGCGCTGGCGGCGGGCGTCCCGCTCCTCGGATATCCGGCGCGAACCTATCTGCTGTTCCTGCTGCTCGCTGCGGTTCCCCAGGTCATCGGGCACACGTCGTTCAATTACGCCCTGCGGTATCTGCCGGCTTCGATGGTCTCGGTCGTCATCCTGAGCGAGCCGGTGGGGGCGACGGCGCTGGCGTGGTGGATCCTTTCGGAAAAGCCGCCCGCTCTGATGCTGATCGGAGGCGGGCTGGTCTTGGCGGGGGTCCTTCTGGCGGTGTGGCCCGGGCGCGGCTCCGGCGCGGCCTAGCGCATCGGAGCCGGCGCCGGGAGCTCGAACAGCTCGACCTCGTGCGCCCCGAGGACGAAGGTCCCGCGAAGGACCGCGCGCCTGGGCAGATCCGCGTTCAGGCGTGCCAGCAGGGCATTGCTGCGAAGATCCTCGAGCGTGCCCTTCTCCAGCAGGAGATAGCGCACTCCGAGCTTCTCCATCGGCGCCTCGTTCATCCCCTCGCGCACCATGATCGCCGGGTGCCGGCTCGGCAGGCAGAGGAGCGGGGCCCAGGTTCCGGCCACCGCCTCGGTGCCGGGCAAAGCGGCGACAGCGGCCTGGGCTTCCAGCACGGAATCGTGCGGGTGCCGCCGCCAGCGCTCGTACTGGGCCAGGTCAATGGCAAGAATGGCGGCGACGGCGGCGACCACGACGGTGACCGACACGGCGCGCGGGATTGGAATGTCGAAGCGAGCGTGCCTCCAGCGTCGGTAGGCGAGAACCGCGACAAAGGAGATGCCGAGCGAGAGCAGAGTCACCACGGCGAATTCCCAGCGGTTCGCGTGGGCGCGGAAGAAGGCGGGCACGGGCGCCTTCGGCATGAGGAGCCAGGCCCGGAATGCCCACTGCACGCCGAACCAGACAACCGTGGTCTCCCAGAAGAAGAAGACCGGCAAGCCGATCTCGATCCGCTCGATCCGGCGGAGGGATGCCAGTTTCAGAAGCCCGTCGGCTGCGAATGCGACCATCGGGGGGATGAGGAAGAGCAGCGTCCGCATCGGGCGCGACTGCAGCACGCCGACGAAGAGGAGGCCCGCCAAGAGCCACGCGAAGAGCCAGAGCTTCTCACCCGCCACCGGCCGGTGCCGCGCGATGAGCCGCATCACCTCACGGGAGAAGAAGAGCGAGTAGACGGCGATGACGAGCACGGTCACGGGGAAGAGCCGGAACAGCCCGCCGAGCTCGTGCGGCGAGAAGAACCCGGCCCGTAGAATCTCCCGGAGATGGTCCGGGAACGGGTTCGTGTACCGGAAAGTGGCCGCCGTCGTCGTCCAGTGCGGGATGACGAGCGCGAAGACCCAGAGAGCGAGCCCGGCCCCCAGGCAGGTCCAGTACGCGCGCACTCGCGACCGCGCCTCGCGCAACCAGGTCATCTTCCAGGCGTGCAGGCGAAGCAGGAGCGAGAGGACCGCGCCGGCGAGAACGACGACGAAGCCCGTGGTATCAGAAGCGGCGGCCGCCGCGGATGCGATGCCGGCCAAGGCTGCCCCCGCGATCGGGCGCGAACGCCATCCCCAGAACCAGACGGCGAGCAGCATGAGCGTCATCACGGCCGTCGCCGGCAGGGCCAGGCGCATGATCATCGCCGCCGCGTAGTTCGTCGCGAGAAGCAGCGTGCCGAGGACCGCGGTTCGGGAGCCGAAACCACGGGTCAGGATCGAGAAGAACAGGAGCATCGAGAGCAGCGAGAGAACGATCGCCGGGGCTCGCGCCCCCGCGAGGCTCGTTCCCAGGATGGAGAAGGAAGCGGCCGAGAGGAACGTCGGCACGGCCGAGAGGGCCGTCAGATCCCACGAGTCCGGCGTCCAGCGGCCGAAGAGCGCATGGCTGCGCGCGTTGTGCACGATCTGTCCTTCGATGCTGAACGGGGAGTGGACCTCGATGGAGTAAGGCGGATCGGCGCCGAGGTGGACGGTCCGGAGCCCCGTGGCGAGTAGCGCCAGAGCGATCCCGGCAGCGACGACGGCGGCTCGTGAATTCATGCGCCCGCACCGTACCAGCCCGCTCACCGGTCTGTCAAACGACCCTCCCGGCGCGGCTGGCCGTTCGAGCCGCTCCTGTGGTAACGTCGCCGGGCACGCACCGCGAGGGCTCGGGCAGGATCGCCGCACGCCCCGGGGCTCCGCGGGGTCGCCGCTCTCGGTGAAGGGAGGAACTCGATGCGCCCTCTGAGGCACGCAATGACCTTGTTTGCCGCCGCCCTCATCGCAGCGCTTGCCGCGGGGTGCGCAGCCGG